>JALRFZ010000679.1 GCA_023253615.1 Verrucomicrobiales bacterium
AGCACCATTTTCACGACATCGGCGTCGCCGTCGGCACCGAAAAAGGTCTCGTCGTGCCGGTGATCCGCGATTGCGATCAAAAGAGCTTCGCGCAGATCGAAAAAGACATCGTCGATTACGCCGTCAAAGCCCGCGATGGCAAACTCGGCCTGCCGGATCTGCAGGGGGGAGTCTTCACGATCACCAACGGTGGCATTTACGGATCGCTCCTCAGCACGCCGATTCTCAATCCTCCCCAGTCGGGCATCCTCGGGATGCACAGCATCCAGCAACGTCCCGTGGCCGTGGATGGTCAGGTCGTGATCCGTCCCATGATGTATCTGGCGTTGAGCTACGATCACCGTCTCGTCGATGGCAAGGAGGCGGTGACCTTCCTCGTCCGCGTGAAGCAGTGCATCGAGAGCCCGGAGCGCATGCTGCTGGGCGCGTGAGGTGACGCGACGCCGCAGGGTTTCCGACCACGGGGGGCAGGACGCAGGTCCTGCCCTTTTTTGTTTTGGCGAAAATCCTCTTATTTCAGCATTCTTTTCCTTCAATATTTAGAAAATATCAAAATTTAAGAATAAAAATTAAGAAATTTTAAAAATCCGCCTTTCGGTAAGGGAGCGAAGTGGTATTTTTCCGCATGTTGAATGACAAGCAGTCGCTCGGGATGATCGGAGCCATGTTCGTGGCTTCTTTCTCCGTTGGATGTTTCGGAAACAAGAACCAGGACGTGGCCGACGCGCCGCCGCCGCCCCCGGCCGCCTATCCCGATACATCCGGTGGTCTTGGCGGGGCCGCGGCCCCGGCTCCGGGCGGGGTGCCTTCGGTCCCTTCGGTGCCACCGACCTCATCCGCGACGGTGGCGGCGACCCAGCGGGGCTCCGGGGCCGCTCCGGCTCCGGCCCCGTTCTCGCTGCGCGAAGGGGAGCAGTTGGTGCCCCACCAGATCCAGTCTGGCGAGAATCTCTCGAGCATCGCCGCAAAATACAATTCCAGCATCAGCCGTATCCAGGCGGCGAACGGCATGACGGATACGAAGATCTTCGCCGGCAAGACCCTGCAGGTGCCGACTTCGGCTCCGCCGACGAATCTGGCGCAATCCCCGGCGCCGGCAACGGCACCGCTCGGCGGAGCTTATCCCGGTGCCGCGCCGGCTCCGGTGGCTCCGAGCTATGCTCCGGCTCCTTCCGGTGCCTATCCCTCGGCGATCTCGCCGCCCACCGCGCCGACGACTCCGACCGCCCCGGCCTATCCTTCGGCGGCGTCTGGCGGCGGAGCGATCGCGGCCCCGCCGGTAATTCAGGCCGGTGGAAGTCTGCCGGGATATCCCGCGAGCACCTCGTATCCGAGAACGACGCCGACGGCTCCGTCTCCGTCCTTTCCGACTCCGAGTTTCGAGGGCAGCCGGGTGCAGTTCTCCAACTGACCGTTCGTCTTGTCCGCCTCAACGCGACTCCGCATGAGCCAGCGCATTTCTGTCGGCATCATCACGGTGTCGGACCGGGCTTCCACCGGCGAATATGAGGATCACGGCGGGCCGGCCGTGCGCGAGGCGTGCCTCGGGTCGGGGTGGGAAGTGCTCGCCGAAGCGATCGTGCCCGACGAGATCGAGGCGATCCAGCGGACCATCCGCGCGTTTTCAGCCCAGGGATGCGGACTCGTCCTCACGACGGGAGGCACGGGGATCGCCCCGCGCGACGTCACGCCCGAGGCGATTCGCGGCATTCTCCGGGTGGAGATCCCGGGATTCGGCGAAGCGATGCGGATGCGATCGCTCGAAATCACCCCGAACGCGATCCTCTCGCGCAGTCTCGCGGCGATCGTGGATCGTTCGCTGGTGATTGCGCTGCCGGGGAAGCCGAGCGGGGCGGTGGAGTGTCTCGGATTCGTGAAGGGGGCGATCCCGCACTCCGTGAAACTCGCGCAAGGGGTGCCGACCTCTTGTTGAACGGTGCCCCCGGCATCAAGCGGCGGGCTGCGTGCCGGTCTTCGGGGCGCGGCCGAGGAGGTGCCAGATGACGAGGGCGAGAGCGGCGAGGAGGAGGATCCAGAGCGGCCGCAGGGGATCTGTCACGGTCTGCCGCTCTCGGATTGCCTCGGGAAGCGGCCCCAGTTCGGAGACGCTGCCTGCCTTGGAAAAATCGGCTTCGCGGGTATCGGCGAAACTGGCCGCGGCGTCGAGGAGGCGTGCCGGGCCCTGGTCGATGTGGAAAAAGCCCGGCTCGCCGGGCGCGCGGAGTTGTCTGGCACGGGCGAGGGGTACACTGACCTGGCCGGCCTCCCGCAAGAGGGTGAGCGGGGGAGAGTCCGGGGCGGCGAGATGGGCGACGACGAGGGGCTGGCGCATCTCGACGTTGCGCGATTCCGCGCCGACCTTGCCCTGCCTCAGGAGGGCCGCAAAGCGATGCACGAGGATGATGAATGACGGCAGACGCGGGGCGTTGGAGGTGACGACATCGAAATTGAAGATCAACTGACGTTTTCCATCACCTTCCCTCAGAAAAACGAGGGGGCGTTCGCCCTGCCAAAGGAGCGGCAGATCCCCCGGAGCCGGGGGGATCGACGGGGTGGCGCGGGCGATCAGCCCCTGCCAGTCGAGCCCGGCGACGAGGGGGTGGTTGGCGGCGACGATGGCTCCGGGAAAAAAGCGGCGGGGCACCTGATCCTGGTTCAAAAAGACGATCGAAACGGGCGGCGGTGTCGTCGGAGAAAGAGGATTGTAGCTCGCGAACCAGAGATCGGGTTCGGTTCCGGAAGGGGCTTGGGAGGTGTTTTCGAGGCTCTCGATCAGTCCGGCCACGACGGGCTCGAGCGCGGGGGCACCGGTGCGCGAGACGACGAGGGCTTTGGGGGAGGGTTTCACCAGATCGATGCGGTCATCGCGGGTGAAGCGGTCGGGCGTGAGGAGGAGGCTGACGCGATCGGCGCCGTCGGGAAATTCGCCCTGCAGGATGTGGGTCGCGCCCGCCGCGAGCTCGACGGGACGGGCTTCGGTGCGTCGCCCCCGGGAGGCGAGAACCCACGAACGGGTCTGCGGGAGGTCGGCGTAGTTCCGCAGGGTGACGCGCCAGACCTTGCCGCCTTCCCCGTCGTCGTCGATCCGCAGCCCGGCGAAGCCGACATTCTCGACGGGTTTGCCGACGGCGAGGCGTCGCGCTCCGAAGGGCAGTGGTTCGCCGAGGTGATCGGTCACGAAAACAAGGGTGCCCTCGTTGCCGGCGATGCCACGCCCCACGCGGATGGCCTGTTCAGGATCGTGACTGCCGGCTCCCGGCTGCCAGGTCGCGAGGGTCTGGATCAGCTCCGTCATGGAGGTGCCCCGGTAGAGATTGCCGCCGGAGACGGACGACTCCAGCAGGGTGAATTCGGTGGTGCCCGTGAACCGGGGCAGTTTCGGCAATTCGCGCCCGAGCTCAAGGCGGAGCTCTTCGCGGAAGGCTTCCATCGACGCGGAGTTGTCGAGGACGAGCACGACGCGCTGCACGGATTGTCCGGCCGTCCAGCGCGGCTCGGAGAGAAGCCAGGCGAGAAGCAGCACGGACAGCAGTTGCAGCCAGAGCGGCACCGAATGCCGGAGACGGTCGAAGCGGTGTCCCTTCACGCTTTCGCGGTCGAGATGGTCGAGAAGAAAAAGGGTGCTGACGGGGATGCGTTTCGATTCCCGCTGGAGGAAGTGGATGAGCAGGATCACCGGGATCCCGAGGAGGGCCCAGAGTCCGGCGGGGTTGGCGAATAACACGGGCATGGTTCGTCAGGAAGGGAGCGGCACCGGATCAGGCAAACAGGAGGACACCGCCGGGGATGGCTTCGAGTTTGATGGCGTCCTCGAAGCGGGGTGCGGAGGGAATCCGGGCGAGCGGAGTGCGGTTGCGGAGCGAAGCCGCTTTCCACCGCGAGAAATGATCGCGGTAGGCCTCGGTGTAGCGCCTCAGCAGACCGGGATCGACGCGCCGCTGATGGAGCATCCCGCTTTCGGTATCGGCGAATTCGCAGTTTCCGCTCCAATCGGGAGAGGCCTCCCCGGCGGAGTAGGGCGCGAGGATGATGGCCCGGCCGGAGTCGCGGGCAAGGGCGCGCAGGATCGGCTCGGGGCTGGCGGGAAAAAGAAGGTCGCTGACGAGGACACGGAGGGATCGCGGGCGCAGGGGCGGGGCGCCGGGATTCGGAGCGGCCGAGGCGTCGGTG
Source organism: Verrucomicrobiales bacterium (assembly GCA_023253615.1). Lineage (GTDB taxonomy): Bacteria > Verrucomicrobiota > Verrucomicrobiia > Verrucomicrobiales > DEV007 > Arctic95D-9. The sequence goes on from JALRFZ010000679.1 coordinate 4,171, forward strand.
GGGGGCAGCTCCGAGGCGATTCCGGTCCAGGCGTGGCTGAGGACGGCGGTGGTCTCGACGTTTTTCCAGCGGGGGCCTTTGAGGAGCATCACCGAGGTCGTCGCTCCCGCCTGTCCAGCCGAAGCGACGGCGAAGTAGAAGAGCTCGACGGCCCGCCGGGCCTTTTCCTTTTCCGCGAACATCGACTCCGAGACATCGAAGAGGATCTCGACGACGGGACGCACCTCCTCGCGGTAGAGCTTCAGGGAGTAGTGTCCCGACCTGGCGTAGGCCTGCCAGTTGATGTGCCGCGGATCATCCCCGGGCACGTAGGAGCGGTGATCCTGGAAATCGAGCGAACTGCCCACGCCGGAACCGGCGTATTCCCCGGCGTGGCCACGCCAATTGCGGTCGCGCAGCGGCAGGGTGAAAAGTCCGGCATGGGCGCGGGCGCGGGCCGCGAGGAGATTCAACTCGGCTGGTTCGGGGAGAGGCACGGATTTACCGGGGTTTGAGATTCCGGACGTAGTCGTGGACCGCCTCGCGCTGCCGCAGCAGGGGGATGGCGATGCCGAGGAGCAGGGTGAGGAGGGCGGCGGCGAGGTAGATCAATTCGAAACGGGCATCGGCGCCTCCGTTTTGCACGGCCACCAGCAACACCGAGGGCACCGGCACCAGCGCGAAGATGAGGTGGTCGAATCGCGAGATGGCCTCCGCGAGGGCGGCGACCATGATCGTGAGGAGGAGGAGGCAACCCTGGATGAAGGTATAGATCCCGAAAGTGAAACTGCCCGAGGCGTGTTTCGGAAAAAAGAGATGGATGAAAATGAGGGGGAAGAGAAAAAGATTCGCCGATGAGATCATGACGGTGATGAATTCGACCCGGTCCGAGAGTTCGATCGGAGAAGAGGAGAAAAAGGTCGAGACGACGAGCACGACGCCGGTGAAGGCGAGGAAGCAGAGCAGGAAAAACCAGATCCCGCCCATCCAGCCGGGGGTGAAGAAGGTCGCCGCGACGCGCGTGAAGGTGTTGCGGCGGAAGGGCTCGAGGACTTTTGCAAAGACCGGGAGGGGCTCGGTGAGGGCGTCGACGCAGGCGAATCCGAGGATGAGGGCGACGACGACGACGACCGCCTCCTCGATGTCGAACCAAAGGAATCCGAGGGCCACCGCCGTGAAGAAGAGGGCGACGAGACGTTTCCGGGTGGAGTGGTTCTCCGAGAGCGGGGCGATCCGGCTCGCGCCGAAGGAGAGGAAAAAGAAGCATCCGTAGAGCAGCGAGATCGCGGTGAGACCCATCGTGGCGAGATTGCCGCCGAGGCCCGAACGAAAAATCATCGATTGCATGACGGCATACAGGATGGTGAATCCGATCGCGGATCCGATCACGAGGATGCCCCGCAGGATGAAATGGCGGAAGGCGGAGCATCCGATGGCGATGGCGCTGGCGAGGGCGGAGCCGAGCCCGAGGAAGAGGAGCCCGGCGAGATCGGCGACGAAGTTCACGTTGCCGAGGAAATAACGCATCACGAGGTAGGGCAGCACTCCGGTCACGAAGAGGAGGGTCTGGGCGTTCAAGGCGGTCCACTTCCCGAGGGTGATGCGCCAGGCATCGAGCCGCGTCAACTGGATCAGATCCATGGTGTTGAGCAGGTATTCCGAACTCAGGGCGTTGAAACCCCGGAGCGGCTGCACGATGAGGAGCATGACGACGACAAAAAACCAGAAAAACCCGTCCACGGCGGCGGAGCCGGGGTCGGCGAGCCCGGCGAGGAGACTCAGCACCATCACGGTCTGCAGCAGGATGAAAGCGACGGAGAAGAGATTCGTCCGCATGCCTTGGCGGAGTTCCTTCACCAGCATGGGACTGAATCGGGCGGGGAAATCCTGCATGCGCCGGGCCACGGCCATGGCATCACGGGCGTCGGGGATAGGGGGGGGAGTCATGGAGCACGGGTCGCGTGGATGGCCGGGGAAGAGGGTTGGGTGAGGGAGGGAAGAGGGTCGGGTCTGATCAACTGACGATGGGCGTGCCGGAGGCTTCGATCTCCCCGAGGATCTCGATGAAGGCGTCCTCGAGCTTCCTTTCCTGCAGATGGAAGTCGGCGACGGGGAGACCGTCGTTGATCATGCGCCGCAGGACGGAGGCGATGATATCGGGCTCGAGGGAATCGATTTCGAGACGCCCGCCCGACTTGGTTGCCTCGCGGAAGGTGACATGGGGCGAGAGAGAGGCCCATTCGGCGAGCTTGTCGATGTTCCCGGCGAGCTGTACTTCGACGACGGAGGTCGCGGCGCTGCCGCGGCGGAGACTCTCGGCGCTGCCGTGGTGGATGATTTGCCCCTGGTTGATGAAGAGCAGCGAATCACACATTTCGCCGAGCTCGGAGAGGATGTGCGAGCTGATGAAGACGGTCTTTCCTTCCCGGGCGAGGATGCGGATGAGGTGCTTCAGCTCGACGCGGGCCTTGGGATCGAGCCCGGCGGCGGGTTCGTCGAGGATGAGCACTTCGGGATCGTGGAGGAGCGCCCGGCCGAGGCAGAGACGCTGGCCCATGCCTTTGCTGAGGGCATCGATGAGGCGGTCGGCGAGGCCGGTGAGGTCGGTGAACTCCATCACTTCGGCGATGCGCTCGATCCGTTCGTCGCCCCGGTAGCCGAGGGCACGGGCGAAGAAATCGAGATACTCGAGCACCGTCATGTGGCTGTAGGTGCCGTAGTGGTCGGGCATCCAGCCGATGCAGCGGCGCACCTCGGCGGGATGGGTGAGGACGTTGTAACCACAGACGTAGGCCTCTCCGGAGGAGGGGTGATCGAGTGTGGCGAGGATGCGCATGGTCGTGGTCTTGCCGGCACCGTTGGCACCGACAAAGCCGATCACCTGGCCGCGCTCGACGGTGAAAGAGACGTCGCGCACGGCATGGACGCCGGGGAACCAGCGGGAAAGTTGGCGGACTTCGATGGCGGGCGACGAAGCGCCGGCCGCACCGGTGGCGTTGGCGGCTTCCTCGACGGCGACGGCGTTACCGGATTCGGTGGCGGGCTCGTTCATGGCGCGGGGGCGGTGGCACCCGAAGGCGTGCCGGTGAGGAGGAGGGTGGTTTCCTCCCATCGCAACGAGGGATGGGTGGGAAGGGCGAAGGCATCGGGATCGCGCACCTGGGCGAAGAAGCGGTTTGGGCCGCTCAGCGCGAGGATCTGTTCTTTCCGGGACTTGCTGAACAGATCGATGGCTTCCCCCATCCACCCGGGATGGGCCTGGCTGCGGGCGCGCTCGAGGGGGATGCGCTGGCCGGGAGCGATCGCGCTGCCCGCCGGACTCGTCCAGAGATCGCCACGGGCATCGCGGAAATGGAAGGCGGTGATCTCCTGGGCGAGGTTCGAGACGAGAACGGGGATGCCGTTTTCCTCTCCCGCCGATTCAATCCGGGCACGGGCGGGCTCGGCGGTGCGGACGACAAAGGCCTGTTCGGAGCGGCTCCGGAAAAACTCGCCTTCGAACCGGCCGCCGTTGATCTCGAAGGTGGCGAAGCGGCGTCCATACTGCGAGAGGGGATTGAAGTGGCTGGGCAGCAGGTTCACCGGACTGAGATCGTAGGGGCGGCCCGTCTCGAACCCTGAGGTGACCATCACGCCGGTACGGCTGATCTGTTCCTGGCTGAGGTAGACGCGGGTCTCGCCGGGGGCGGGCTGGAGATCGGCGAGGACGACGCGGCGACCCTTTCCCCCGATGCCGTCGATGAAAAGGATGAGCAGGACGATGAGCACACAGGTGGCGACGGAAATGATGGGCGTGGTGATGAAGAGCCGGTGGCGGCGCCCGGGTTTGGCAAGGTAGAAGAGATTCACCGGGGCGACGAGGATGGCGAAGGCGAGGAGGAGAAAGAAGACGAGGGTGGGATTGAAATGCTTCGTGCCGAATCGTTTCTGCAAGTCCCAGTCTTTCTGGAAGTCGGCATTGAGGGCCTCGGACACCTGGGGGGCGTCGCGGTAGGCGGCGAGGAGTGAGCTGGGCAGATCGTCGCCGTCCCAGGTGCGGAAATAGATCCGGCCGAGGCTGAGGGTGGCATGGGATGCGGGTCGCTCGGGTGGATCGAGCGGCAAGCCGAGAGAGGAAGGATCGATGGCGGACTCGCTGAAAAGATCGAGGCGTCCACCGAGCCGGATCCACGCGACGAGTGCCTGCCGTTGTGCTGCGGCGAGGCTGCGCCAGGACGGCTCGTCGAGCATCAGCAGGTCGAGTCCGGTGTAGCCGAGCCAGTCGGAGGGCAGGTGTCCGGGCTCGAAGAGTTTGGCGAAATAGGGATTGCTGGAGTTTTCATCGCGCACCTCCTGGTCGAGGCGGGTCAGGCTGCGCTGGGCGAGGGCTTTGCTGATACCGATGAGAGGACGGGTCTGCGGCGTTTGTTCGCCGGTCTGGCGCGACTCGGCGGGCAATCCGGGGGCGCTGACCTCGACGTTGAGACTCCGGTAGTCGTAGGCGAGGAAGGCGGGGGCAAAGGGCAGGGTCACTTCCCGGACGACCTCGGATCCGTCTTCGACCTCGATGCGATGGGTCGTCCGGGTGGTGAGGGGGCGCCCGTGGTTGCCCTCGCTCATCGCCACGGTCCAGACGCGGGTTTTGCCGCTCTGGTTTCGGATCGTGATGCGATAGGGCAGCGAGCCTTGTTTGGCCGCGGCTCCGAAGACGCTCTGGATCTCGACGAAGGTGCCGGGATGCTCGCGGTAATCGTGTCGGAAGACCTGCTCGCCGGCGAAGCTCCCGATGCCCGGGAGCAAGGCGGAGACGGCGACGAGAACGGCAAGGTGGCGTCTCGGCGGGTGCGTATTGGCGAACATGCGATGGTGCAAAGACGGATGGCTGTGGGTGGTGGGGTGGAGACGCGGGTGACCGGTATTTTCCTCCGATGGCTCAGCCCTCACGGAGTGTCGGAGCGAGATCGAGAGGCTGACGGGGGACTTCCTCGAGGAGCTCGCCGACGACATCTCCCGTGGTCCGTCCCTCGATGCGGGCCTCGTATTGCAGGATGATGCGGTGGATGAGGACGGGTTTTGCCACGGCGGCGACATCTTCGAAGCTGGTGTTGATGCGCCCTTGCATGAGAGCCCGCGCCTTGGCGGCCGAGGCCAGGGCGAGGGCGGCGCGGGGGCTGGCGCCATATTTCAGGGCCGCGGCGGCGCGCGAGGCGCCCGCATGCGTGGCATCGACGAGCCTGGCGATGTAGTTGGCGACGACATCGGGGAGGTAGACGCGCCGCACCGCGGCGGTGATCGCGGCGAGTTCATCGCGATCGAGCACTCTCCCGACCTCGGGCTCGACCCCGATCTCGCGGTTGAGGACGATCTTCTGGAGGGTCGCGACGGAGTTCCGGTGGACCTCGAGCTTGAAGAGGAAGCGGTCGAGCTGGGCCTCGGGGAGCGGGTAGGTGCCCTCGAGCTCGATGGGGTTCTGCGTGGCGAGGACGAAGAAGGGAGAGGGCAGGGGGTGGGTCGTGCCGAGCACGGTGACGCGTTGCTCCTGCATCGCCTCGAGCAGCGCGGACTGGGTCTTGGGCGAGGCCCGGTTGATTTCGTCGGCGAGCACGAGATTGGCGAAGAGGGGGCCTTTCTGGAAAACGAACTCGCGCCCCTTTTCCGTCTCCTGCAGCACGGGGTTGCCGGTGATGTCGCCGGGGAGGAGATCGGGGGTGAACTGGATACGCTTGTTTTCGAGCTCGAGGGTCTTGGCGAGCGCCTTGACCAGCTCGGTCTTGCCCAGTCCGGGAAGACCTTCGAGGAGGATGTGCCCGCGGGCGAGGAGCCCCGTCACCACGAGCTCGACGAGCGCTTCCTGACCATAAATCGCCTGGTTGAGGGTATCGACCAGTTCACGGATCCTGGCGGCATGGGCGGAAGCTTCGGTTTCGTCGAGAGACATGGCGGCATTGAAGGCGACATTCCGGGTCCTTGCCAAGAGAATTCGGGGGGCGGGCATGGGGAACCGTGCGAAATTATCAGGAAACTTGCGTTTGATTTTTTGGAATTCCAACGTATCCAGTTCCCCTCCCGCCGCTCCGGCGGGCGAGATCACGCCTCACGGCGAGCAAGCAACATTGAATCCAGCACCGGGGATATGGTTAAAATCAGACTGAGACGCGAAGGAACGAAGGATCGTCCTTTCTATCGTATTGTGGTGGCCGACGGCCGCGCGCGCCGCGAAGGCGCTTTCATCGAGCAGCTCGGTACCTACGATCCGCTCCGCGACAAGTCGAACTTCAACATCGACCTCGCGAAGGCGGATGAGTGGATCGGCAAGGGTGCCCAGCCCTCCGAGACCGTGCGCAGCCTCATGAAGAAGGCCCGCCAGGCGTCTGCCTGACGGGTTCGCTTGCTCTGATCTCCACGAAGAGGGGGGTGCCTGTCGGCTCACCCCTTTTTTTGTGCCCCGATGCTCTCCCTCGGGCTCCCTCGTCGCTGGTCTCGCCGGGCATCTCATCGGTGGTGGAGGCACCTGATCCAGGCGAAACGGAATCTCGTCGAAGCCTCCCCCGAAACGCACGGGCTCCGCGCCGAGGTCGAGGGTTCGCGGGCCCCCTTGCCTTGATCACTTCCCGAATCCCGGGAGGGAAACAACCTTTTCCTTGCCGGGGCAGGGGACGATTCGCCATCTTCGGCGCATGAAGTCCCCCTTTGCCTTTCGTTTTCCACCAGCCGTTCCTTTGATCGTTTCACTGTGCCTGGGGTTCCCCTGTCTTTTCCCCGCCATAGGTCGGGCGGAGAGCGATGGCGAACTCAAAATGCGTCTCCGTGAGTCGGAGAGGGAGGTGGAGCGGCTTCGCGACAAACTGCACGAAGCCCAGCGTGAACTCGGAGCCAAGGCGGAGCGGATCGAGGATCTCGAGACGGCTCTGGCCGAGACGCGAAAGCGCGGCAGGGAACCGGAATCCTCGCGGAAACGGAAGGTGGAAAAGCGGCCGGAGGCGTCCCCCGCCTCTCAAAAGAAGAAGCGGGTGCCCGAGCCGCCCAAGCCTTCGCCGGCAGTGCAGAAGAAGCCGGCGGCATTCTCGGTGGACTACGAGGAGAAATCCGCGGTCAATTACGAAGGCCGGGACAAGGCTCTCGCCGGGGCGAGGGAGCAACTCGCCGCCGACCCGGCGGCTCGCTTCGAGGTGGTGGCCACGGCGGACGACAGCGAATATGCCGAGGTGAACCGGACCATCGCCGCGAACCGGGCGAAGTATCGCGTCGATTTTCTCGCCCTTTCCGGAATCCCGGGAGACCGTCTCTCGGCCGTGGAGGGGGATGGGAGCGGGGTGGGTCGTCGCGCGACGATCACGACACGGATCGGTGCGGGGAAGAAGCCGTGGGAAGAGGCCGGGAAGAAGGCCCGGTGACCCGGTTTCGCTGGGGCCGAAAACAACCGGGCACGGAGAAGCAAATTTGTTGACCGTATTCAAAAGATGGGCTGAACTCAGCGCGGTTCGACCCCATTGACCTTTTATGTCCCTTTCCTCCGGTTCCTCACGCAAGCCAGTCGCCCTCATCACGGGAGGAGCGGGCTTTCTCGGCTCCCATCTCGGTGACCGCCTCCTCGCCGAAGGGCTTCAGGTCGTGGCGATCGACAACCTCCTCACGGGGTCGCTCGAAAACATCGCCCATCACGAAGGAAATCCCGATTTCCGCTTCATCGAGCACGACGTGACCCGCTTCATCGAATTCGAGGGCGAGGTCGATTACATTTTCCACTTCGCCTCTCCGGCGAGTCCTTTCGATTACCTCGAGCTGCCCATCCAGACCTTGAAAGTCGGGTCGCTCGGCACCCACAACGCACTCGGACTGGCTCGCGCCAAGGGTGCCACCTTCCTTCTCGCCTCGACCTCCGAGGTCTATGGAGACCCGCTCGTCCACCCGCAACGCGAGGACTACTGGGGCAACGTGAATCCCATTGGTCCGCGCGGGGTCTATGATGAGGCGAAGCGCTTTGCCGAGGCGATCACGATGGCCTACCACCGGACTCATGGCGTCGATACCAAGATCGTGCGCATTTTCAACACCTACGGGCCCCGCATGCGTCTCCACGACGGACGTGTCGTGCCGGCCTTCATCGGCCAGGCGCTCGAGGGAAAGGCACTGACCGTCTTCGGGGATGGAAGCCAGACGAGGAGCTTCTGTTACGTGAGCGATCTCATCGACGGGATTTTCCGCCTCAGCCGCAGCGACTGCCACGACCCCGTCAACATCGGCAATCCCCGCGAGATGACGATTCTGGAATTCGCGGAGCGCATCCGCGATCTCATTCCCGGCACGCCCGGGATCCTGCACGAGCCGCTGCCGGTCGACGATCCCAAGGTGCGGCAGCCCAACATCGCGAAAGCCCGGGAAGTGCTCGGATGGGAGCCGAAAGTGCCTTTCGAGGAGGGAATCGTGGAGACGATCGGGTATTTCCGGAAAAAATGTTCGAATTGAGTGGATTTGAGTCTTTACGCCCCGCTTCGCCCTGTCGTATGATCTTCCAGCCGGAACCCGAGAAGAGTGTCCGGTGCCAGTCCGAAATCTGAAAAACCCAAGATGAAATCCCTCCTCGCCCTCGCTGCCACCCTCTCGGTCCTGACCGCCGCCTCGCTCCATGCCCAGCAACAGGTTCAGTTGAAATTGGGGGATGTGGACGTGAAGTCTCCGGTTTTCGAAGCCCAGAAGACCCCCAATTTCCAGGCTGGTGACGTGAAGAGCAAGAATGTGCCGAATCCGCGGGATTGGCTCGAAATCGAGGTCGAGTTCGAGGTGAAGGGCGCGCGCGGCGCGGTCGTGAAGGATCTCCTGTTCCGGTATTACGTGGGCTTCCGTGATACCGCAGGCACCCCCCGTGTGCTGACCGGAGACGTCAAACACATCAATATTTCCGCCGGCGAGACGTTCTTCTCCGCGGCCTACATCGCCCCGAACACCCTTGGTGAGATCACGGGCGATTTCCGCCGGTTCCAGTCCAGCGCGGTCGAGGCGGTGGGAGTGGAGGTCTATTACAACGGGGTGATTGTCGGTGGCACCACCACCAAGGGCAAATTCTGGGAGGCGATCTCCCCCCAGCCCGGCGTGCTCGGCAAGGCGGATACTCCTTTTGCCCTGCTTTGGATCGACCGTTATGCCGACGTGGAGAAATCCTCTCGCTGAGTCGTGGTCTCGTGGAGTTTGAAGACAAGTTGGTGAAGCATTTCACATTATGGCGGATGATCGAATCTTATCCTTGAGCCTCGGTTCCCAGCAGGTGACCGCGGCTCTGTTCTCGAAAACAGCGGGGGGCGGGTTGCGGCTCGAGAAAATCGAGCGGCTCGACTTTGTGGGCGATCCGTCTGAAGATGGTTCGCGAAACGCGCAGGCGGCCCAAGCCCTCAAGGAGGTGGTCTCGTCGCTGAAGGTGAAGGGGGCGAAAACCCATTACGTGATCTCGTCGTTCCCCGTGCTTGTGAAATTCGCGAGCCTACCGGCTCTGGATGGAGCGCGCGTCGATCAGATCGTCGAGTTCGAAGCCCAGCAGCAGGTCCCTTATCCGATCAACGAGGTCGTCTGGGGCTACCAGTTGACGGGCGAGCCCGGCGATGTCGAGGTGGAGGTGGCGCTGGCGGCCGTCAAGTCCGACGAACTCACCGAAATCGACGAGATGGTCGTCGCGGCCGGGTTGAAGTCCAATGGAGCGGAGTTCTCGCCCGCCGCCCTTTACAACGCCTTGCGCTTCAACTATTCCGATATCGAGGATGCCACCTTGTTGATCGATATCGGGGCGCGCACCACCGACATGATCTTCATGGAGGGTGGCAAGCTCTTCATCCGCACCGTGAAAATCGGAGGTGCCGATATTTCCCGGGCCATCGCGAAGGAGTTCGGCACGGACTTCGGCTCGGCCGATCACCGGAAGGTCATGGATGGTTTCGTGGCGTTGGGTGGTCCTTACGCCGATCACGATAACCCGGAAATCGCCGCCATTTCCAAAGTGGTTCGGAATTCCCTCACGCGTCTTCACTCGGAAGTGATGCGGACGATCAATTTTTACCGGAGCCAGCAGGGAGGCGGAGCCCCCGCCTTCGTTCTCCTCAGCGGCGCCACCGCGGGCCTTCCTTTCATCCGGGAATTCTTCGCGGAAAAGCTGAGTCTTCCCGTAGATCATTTCAATCCCTTCCGGAATGTCACGGTCGCGAAAGGGGCCGTCGCCGAATTGGTCTCCGTGAACGGACACCAATTCGGCGACCTCGTCGGGTCCGCGCTCGCACAGGTCGGAGAGGTTCCCATCCGGATCGACCTGATTCCCGAATCGGTGAAAAAGAACCGCGAGCTCGATGCCCGCAAACCGGCCCTCGTCCTCGCCCTGGTCGCCGTCGCGGCCCTGCTTGGCGGGATGGGATTCTTCTTCACCAAGGGCGCCCAGGTGGCTTCCGAGCGGGCGGGTGAGGTCGATACCAAGGCGGCGGATCTCACGAAATTCAACAACCAGATCAAGGTCCTGCAGGATGAACTGGTCGTGATCGACGGGCAGCAGAGGCCTTACGTCGATTCGGTGCGGCACCGGGTCTATTGGGTGCAGGTCTTCAATTACCTCAGCGGCAAGCTGCAGAACGATCTCATCCACATGACGAGTCTCGAACCGCTTTCCAATGGCGTGCCCATCATCGAGGACGAAGGGTCGGCCTTGGCGGGAGTCGCGGGCCAGGGCGAATCGATCATCGATGCCTTCGCCGTGAAGGGGCTCTGGCGGGAGAATCCGCGCGGCTCGGAAGTCGTCTACGACCTCTTCAAGGCGCTCAAGGGAGATGCCGACAGCGGCACCCAGGGCTTCTTCGATCTCCAGGAGGTCGATATCAGCGTCGTGGGCACGGTCGTGGCCGGGACGGACAACGATCGATTTGCTTATCCCTTCAGCATGACCCTGCCTCTCCCGGAAGAGAATCAGGTGAGTTTCTCCAAGTAGTAGTGGTTTGATTGAAAATGAATTCAAAGGTCTGGTTAACAACATTCGGAGTGGTGGCTTTTCTCGTGATCGGAGGGGCGGGTTTCTACGCCTACTCGAGCTATGCGAAATACAGCGAGGCCCTCGGTGGCTGGGATGAAAAGGTCAGCACGATCGAGAGTCTCGAGAAGCGGGTCCCTTATCCCAGCGAGGAAAATGCGGAGGCCCTGGAAGGCGAGGTGGAGGCTTATCGTTCCTCCGTGGCGTCGCTCTCCGGGACTCTCAAATCCTTCCAGCGGCCGTTGAACACGACGCTGGCCAACACCGAGTTCCAGCAGCGGGTGAAGAAGCGGGTCGAGGAATTCCGTGCCTTCGCCGCGGAGAACAAATTCGAGATCGTCACCGAAAATGGATTTCATCTCGGTTTCGACGCGTACGCCGAGGTCGTTCCGGCCCAGGAGCTGGTTCCCGAGCTCGATTACGAGCTCAAGGCGATCGACTACCTCTTGCGCAAGCTGATCACCTCGGGCTCCAGGACGATGACGAGTTTCGATCGTGACCCCATCCCGGGCGAGCCGGGAGGTGCCGAAAAGAAGCCCGAAGGGGTGGTCCACAAGTATCCGGTGCGCATCCGTTTCCAGGGGAGTCACGACGTTCTCCAGAAGTTCATCAATGAACTCGCCAACGACAAGCAGTTCTTTTACATCGTCCGCGTCCTGAAGGTGACGAACGAAAACCAGGAAGGTCCCCCGAAGCTTACTTCCGACGGAGGCACCTCGTTCGCGAGATTCGAGAATCCGGTGACCAAGGAAGTGGCTTCGCCCGAGCTGCTCGCCGAGTGGCAGGCGGACGGTGCTTCGGAAGCCGATGTCGAGGCGAAGGCGAAGGCCGCCGGTTTCATCAAGGCGGACCAGGATGCCCGGGTCCTCATGGGCCGGGAGAATTTGAATGTCTTCCTCGTGGTGGATATCAGCCGTTTCCTCAGTCCCGAGGAGCAGGCGGCTTTGGCCCCCAAACCGCAACCGGAAGCTAAGAAAGGCAGAAAATGAAAGGAAAATCGTGGGACAAGGTCCTTCTTCTGGTGTCAGGACTCGCGGTGATCGCGGGATCGGTATTGTTGTCCTTGAAGGCGCAGGCATTCGGGGATCGTTTCAACCTGGCGAGTGCGAAGCCGAACGATGAGATGCCCGAGACGCAGAAGAACCGGGCCGACATCGCCAAATCCCTGGTGGAGAAAACCCAGGCCTGGCGGAATTCAACGAAAGGCGTGTCGAACACCGAGGTTCCTCTTTTCGTGAGCATCCCGCTGGTGGAGAAAGAGGGGGCGGTCATCAACATGATCGATCCGAATTCGGCTCCGGTGCGTCCTCCCGTGCCCAACTCATGGCTGATGGCGCACAACCTCGACTTCTTGAACGCCGGGGTTCTCAGTCAGGATCCTGATTCCGACGGGTTCACCAGCTTGGCCGAATTTGAGGCCAAGACGGACCCGACGGATTCGAAATCCCATCCCCCCTACGCCTCGAAACTCATTTTCGCCTCCCGCCAGCAGGAACTCTACGTCCTGAGATTCGCCGCGAAGCCGGATCCGGAGCGCTTTCAGATCAACCGCCTTCCGAGCGCCAAGTGGCCGCAGGGCAAAAACATGTATGTCCGCGTCGGCGAGAACTCCGAGGACAAGCAATTCCGGGTGGACGGGTTCGAGGAGAAACGGGCACGCAACAATTTGGGCATCGAGGTCGATGCCTCCGTCCTCAAAATCACCTACCTTCCCAAGAACGAGCCTCATGAGCTCGTCCGCGGGGTGGACACGCCGATCCCGACTTACTTTGCCGAAATGAAATTTGAGCTGGACCCCGGGTTCCAAAAACATGTAAAGGAAGGGGACGCCTTCAATCTGGTCACCGACCCCGATACCAAGTACCGGGTGGTGAAGGTGAACGAGGCTTCCGTGGTCATCACCTACCAAACCGGCACTGAGCCGGAGCAGACCGTCGAGATTCCCAAGAAGTAACTGTTGACATCACGAGAATATTCTGTTTTTAATGCTTTTTATTGCTACGAGGTAGCGTAAACCGCTTGAGCGAGATCATTTTATGAAGAGAAGAGGATTGACAGCATTTTTCCCCCTTCCGCTGGTTGGCGGGCTCTTGGGTGGCGTGACGGCATTCATGGCGTCCACCGCGCAAGCCGGTCCGGGTGGCTACGGCGACGGAGGCGGGGTACCGGGGATCGCGACGAATTACGTCATTCGACTTCAGGAAAACGTGAAGAAGGCCGATGAGGCCGCTCTTCGTGGTTCCCAGTTGATGGCCGACGGAGACTATCAGGGGGCGATCGACCAATATCGCGCCGCTCTTGACCTCCTGCCGGACGCACCGATGACGGAGCCCCGCCGTCGTGCCTACATCAAGCAATTTTCCCGCGCTTCCGTGCTTCTCGCCACCCAGCGTGCGGAAGAGGGGCGTTATCCCGAAGCCATCGCCTTGGTGGAGGAAGTCCTCCAGCCGAGCGTTGATCCGGATAGCATCGACGCCAAGAAGCTCCTTGAGCGTCTCAACGACCCGGATTACTATTCGCCAGCCCTCACGCCCTCGCACCTTGAGCGGGTCCGGCGCGTGAAGCTGGCTCTCAAAACCGCTCAGGGTTACATCGACCTCGGCGACTACGATCGCGCCGACCGCGAGTTCAACAAGGTTCTGAACGACGATCCCTACAACATCGCCGCGCGCCGCGGGATGGAGGAGAACGAGCGTTTCAAGATGAACTACTACGACGCGGCCCGCAATCACACCCGTTCGAAGATGCTTCGTGAGGTGGCCCGTGGCTGGGAGTCCCCCGTGCCTCAAAATCTGGAGAGTGGTCCCAACGTGGACATCCCCACGGACACCGCCACGATGGATATCCGTCGGACCGAGGAGAAGCTCAAGACCATCATTCTCACGAGCGTGGAGTTTGCGGACACTCCTCTCAAGGATGCACTCGATTTCCTCCAGGCTCGCAGTGTTGAGCTGGATCTCAACGAGACCGACCCCGCCAAAAAAGGCGTCAACATCATCCTCGATGCCGGTGCGTCGATGGCCCCGGCCGCGGCGGCGCCTGCGGCTCCGGCTCCGGCAGCCGGCGGGGGATTCGGATTTGAGAACGCGGGTGCCGCACCTGCCGCAGGAGGCGGCGGCGGCGGCGGTCTGGGCGGTACGCTCATCACCCTCCGTCTTTCCAACGTTCCGCTCGCCGAGGCTTTGCGATACACGACATCCCTGGCCCAATTGAAGTACAAGGTGGAGCCCTTCGCGGTGAAAGTCGTCCCGATCTCCACGCCCGAGGCGGACATTTTCACCAACGTTTACGTGGTTCCTCCGACGTTCCTCTCCACTGATGCCGGAGGAGGTGGGGGGGCTGGCGGTGCCGCGGCCGCGGATCCCTTTGCCGAGCCGGTGGCCGCCGGCGGTGGAGCCGCTCCCGGTGGTCGCCGGAATGCGAAGCAGATCCTTGAGAGCGCCGGCATCACGTTTGGCGCCGGTGCCAGCGCCATCTACAATGCGACCACATCCCAGTTGATCGTCCGCAACACGCAGGACCAGATGGAGCTGGTGGAAGCCTACATCGAATCGATCGTACAGGGCGTGGAAAAACAGATCTACATCACTTCCCGTTTCGTCGAGATCAGTGAGGAGGATGGCAGCGAGCTGGGTTTCGACTGGCTTCTGGGTCCCTTCAACCTTGGTTCGAATCCCCGCGTCTTCGGTGCGGGTGGCACGGTGGGCAACCAGGTCGGTGCCGGCAACGCCAATGATTACAGCTTCGTCAATCCGGCCACCCAGATACCCGTGGGCTTCAACAACATGACAGCTGGTTTGAGATCCGGAGCCCGGGCCATTGACGGTAACTCCATCGACGCCCTCATCGCCGAGGCCGCGGGCACGACGGGATCCGGTTCCGTAATGGCACCTGCGGTCTTCGGTATCGCCGGCGTGTTCACGGATCCGCAGTTTCAGGTCATGATTCGCGCCCTCGATCAGAAGAAAGGGGTCGATCTCCTCTCGGCTCCTTCGGTGATGGCCCGCAGTGGTCAGCGCGCCAAGATCGAGGTCATCCGCGAGTTCATCTATCCCACCGAATACGATCCGCCGGAGATCCCGAACCAGTTCGGCTCAATCGGGGGTATTACCACCGGGGGAACGAGTGCCGGTGGCGGCTTCCCGGTCACCCCCGCGACGCCCACGGCCTTCGAAACCCGGAACACCGGGGTGACCCTGGAGGTGGATCCGGTCCTTGGAGCGGATGAGTTCACCATTGACCTCAACCTTGCTCCCGAGGTGGTTGAGTTCGACGGGTTCATCAACTACGGAAGTCCGATTCTCACTTCGTCGGTGAACGCCCTTGGTCTCGTGCAGCCGGTCGTCGTCACGGAGAACCGCATCGAGATGCCCATCTTCAATACCCGGAAGGTCACCACCCAGGTGACGATCTGGGATGGCCAGACCGTGGCTCTCGGGGGACTGATCCGCGAGGACATCCAGGATGTGGAAGACAAGATTCCCTTCCTGGGAGATCTCCCTGTCGCAGGCCGCCTTTTCCGCTCCAGTGTCGAGCTCCACTTGAAGCGCAACCTGACGGTTTTCGTGCAGGCCCAGCTCATGGATCCGGCCGGCATGCCGATCAACGGTCGTCTCACCGACGAGCCTCTCCCCGAGCCGGTTCCCCGTCCCCCCATCACCACTCCCGCGGCATTCGCCCCGGGTCCGGTCCCTTACCAGAAGTGAGTGGAATCCGGGATCACCACCTCGATCGATGAGGTCGTGTGAAAGGGAAAACGCGGTCCATCGGGCCGCGTTTTTTGTATTCGGAATTTGTCATGAGAGTGATCGCTGTGACCGGGGGCGTGGCCTGTGGAAAGTCGGGTTTCTCCCGTCGCTTCCGTGAGAGGGCGGGGGAGTCTCTTGTGGGTTTGGTTGACTGCGACGGAATCGTCCGGGATCTCTATGCCGATGAGCAGGTTGTTGGAAGGATCATCGAAGAGGCGGGTGCCGTGGGCCGGGAGATCGTTAGTGAGGGCGGGGGACTCGACCGCAGTAAGCTTCGCGAACTCGTGTTTGATAATTCGAAATTCCGTGTCAGGATTGAGTCGGTGGTGCATCCGCTGGTCCTCCAGCGGGTCATGGCTCAGGTGAACGTCTTGTCCGGCCGGGTCCGGTTGGCGTTGATCGAAGTGCCACTGCTCTACGAGGTCGATTTTCCCCTGGAACGGGATTTGGATCTGGTGGTTGCTGCGTCGCGAGAGGTGCAGCTCCGCCGTCTTCTCGAAGATCGTGGTTTGGAGCCCCCCATGGCTGAGCGGATCCTGAATGCGCAAATGCCAATGGAAGAAAAGATCCGGAAAGCCGATATCGTGGTCTGGAATGATGGAAGTCTCCAGTCCTTCGATGCCCAGATCGCCCACCTTTTCGACCGCTGTGAAACGATTTTTACCTGAATGACCGAATCCCATACGCCTGAAGCCTCCGACGCTCCGCTTACCCTGGAGGAGGAGAGCAAGACCATCGTGGTGCCGGAGAAGATTGATGTGAATCAATTCCAGCAGAAGAGCCTCGCGGACCTGCATGACATCGCCCAGGAGATCGGATTGCGGGTGGCCGGGGTGCGCTCCAAGCACCACCTGATCTTTGAGATCCTGAAATTTTTCGGGAATCGCGGCACGTTGATGGAGGCGGAGGGCTTTCTCGATTATACCGGCGACAGTTTCGGGTTTGTCCGCTGTCCCGATTTCAGTTTTGCGTCGAATGCCGATGACGTCTACATCGCGGCAAACTTCGTGAAGAAGCACGATCTGCGTCCCGGGCAGCGTGTGCGCTGTATCGTCCGGGCCCCGCGGGAGCGCGAGAAGTTCCTTTCTGTCGATGAGGTCCTCGAGATCGAGGGCTGCCCGGTGGCCGATTGGGTCACGCCGGCGACATTCGACGATCTGAAGGCGATGTTTCCGGCCGAGCGTCTCATCCTCGAGACGCCGGGCGGATCGGCGGTGTCGCCGCGGGTCATCGATCTGGTGGCGCCTTTGGGCAAGGGGCAGAGGGGGCTCATCGTCGCGCCTCCCCGGGGGGGCAAGACCATTCTGTTGAAGAACATGGCGGTTTCGATCCACCAGAACAATCCCGAGGTGGAATTGATTGTCTTGCTACTCGACGAACGACCCGAGGAAGTCACCGATTTCCGGGAGACGGTCAACGCATCCATTTACAGTTCGACCTTCGACGAGGCCTCGAACCGCCATATCGAAGTAGCCGACATGGTCTTGAACCGCGCCAAGCGCCTCGTCGAGATCGGCAAGGACGTGGTCGTCCTGCTGGATAGTCTCACCCGTCTCGCGAGGGCCCACAACTCATCGCGGCAAGGGGGCTTCCAGGGAGGAAACGGCGGGCAGGGCAAGCACCAACGGCATGGTGGGGGCGGGGGGGGAGGTCCGATCGGCAGCGGGGGGATCTCGCCGAAGGCGCTCGAGCGTTCCCGTCGCTTCTTCGGGGCCGCGCGCAATGTCGATGGCGGTGGCAGCCTCACCATCCTCGCGACCTGCTTGATCGAGACGGACAGCCGTATGGACGACGTGATTTTCGAGGAGTTCAAGGGCACCGGCAACATGGAGATCACGCTAGACCGCGAGATGGCCGAATCCCGCATTTTCCCGGCGATCCATCTGCTGAAAAGCGGCACCAGGAAGGATGAACTGCTTTATCATCCGGAGGAATACGTCCGCATCAACTCGCTGCGCAAGCAGTTGGCGCAGCGGCCGGCGCCGGAGGCGATGGTCGTCTTGTTGAAGACGATTCGTTCCACCCGGTCGAACGCGGAGTTGCTCCTGCGCGGCATCCAGTGAGAAACATGACGACAGGCAACTCGGTCATGGGCTCACTGGAATCTGCATCCGAGACCTATATCGATGATCCCGCGACCTTGAGCCGGTTCATCGAGGAGGCGGAACGATCGATCGATTTCTCCTCATGCGCGATCGACACCGAGGCGGACAGCATGCACTCCTACGAGACGAAGCTTTGTCTCATCCAGTTCGCCGTGCCGGGAGCGCTCGCAATCATTGATCCTCTCACGATCGGAGCGGAGGGGCTGGGGGATTTCGTGCGGTTCGTGGACCGCTTCGACGTGGTCTGGATGCACGGCGCCGACTACGACATCTCCCTTTTCAACGCGACTTTCGCGTGGGTGCCCCGCTCGATCCTCGATACCCAGGTGGCGGCCCGGCTCCTCGGGGTTGGCAAATTCGGTCTGGCCAATCTCCTTGAGGACGAATACGCCGTGAAGCTCTCGAAGCAGTCCCAGAAAGCCGACTGGAGCAGGCGGCCGCTGAGCGCGAAGATGTTGGAGTATGCCTACAACGATGTCCGCTACCTCATCGATCTCGGTGGAAAGTATTTGTCGCGGCTCGGTGCCCTAGGACGTCTTGAATGGTTTTATGAAAGTTGCCGGGCGGCTCAGGAATCCGTCTTGAATCGCAGCGGCAAGTCGGAGGACGACGTCTGGCGCGTGAATGGGTGTGGGAGATTGTCCCCGAAGGGCCTCCACTTTCTGAAGCATCTCTGGCTCTGGAGGGACGAGGAATGTCGCCGACTCGACCGGCCCGCCTTCAAATTCCTCGGTAACCAGGAGATTCTCACCATGGCGGAGCATCTCGAGGCGGGAAAGCGGGTCAATCCGCCCCATTATCTTCGCCCCGGGCCGGTGAGGCGCCTGCACGAGGCAATCGAGGCGGCTCATCTGGTCGGTCCTCGGGATTACCCCGTCAAACACCGGCGTGGTGACGGGCCCAGGCTCGAGATTGATGAGAATCACCTCGAACGCATCCGGCGCTACCGTGATGGCAAAGCCGCCGAGCTCGGCATCGAGCCCACCGTTCTGGCGACCCGGTTTGCCATGGAGCGACTCGCCGCCACCAATCTTCCCGAGACGGACAAGACCGGGAGCCTGCTGAATTGGCAGCGGGATCTGCTCGGTCCGGGCCTTTCTTGACCCGGTGCCACCGGCGGTCAGGATCAAAAAAAACCGCCGGACTCCCGGAGGAATCCAGCGGTGGTGATCCCGGCGACGCAGAGCGCGCGGGCGCTGCTGTCAGTTGGACATCATCTTGTCCTTCTCCAGCTTGAGCCCCATTTTGCGGTAAAGCGTGGCGATACTGACCCCGAGCATGCTCGCGGTTTTTTCGCGGGAGCCGCCGTTGTATTTCAGGGTCTCGCGGATGAAGAGCTTCTCCTGTTTGCGGACGAAGTCCGACAGGCCGACTCCAATGGGGAGGTGGTGGGTCGTTTTCTCATCCTCGTCGGTGATCTCGACTTTCTGGGCGACCTTGGGAGGTAGGTCGATGGGACGGATCCGGCCGCCCTCGGCAAAGGCGCACGCACGCTCCAGGGCATTCTGCAATTCACCGACGTTGCCGGGCCAGTTGTAGGATTCGAGGAGGCGCTTCGCGTACTTGTCGATTTCAGGCACCGCGGAACCGGTGCGCTCGGCATGACGCTTCAGGAAGTGTTCGGCAAGGAGGGCGATATCCTCGGGGCGGCTCCGCAGGGGCGGCACTTTGATCGGGATGACGGAAATCTTGTAGTAGAGATCTTCGCGGAACGTGCCGGCGTTCACGGCCTCCTGCAGTGGCTTCGCCGAGGAAGCGACAAAACGGATGTCCATCTTTGCCGGGAGGTCGCCAAGAGAGCGGCGGGCGGCGATCTCTTCCAGATAAGACTCCAGCTTCGACTGCAGGCGCATGGGGAGCACTTGGATTTCCTCAAGCAGCACGGTGCCGCCCGCGGCGCGGGCAAAGAGGGTTTCCGCCTTGCTGCCCGGATTGCCGAACAACTCGGCTTCGAGCAGCTCTTCCGGGAGGGCGGAACACTGCAGCACCTTGAAGGGAGCGGCGGCGCGGCGGCTCGCGTTGTGGAGACTGCGCGCCACCATCTGTTTTCCGGAGCCGAATTCCCCTTCCAGCAGGACGGGGCACTCGCTGTCGGCGATCTTTTCAATGATCCGCTGGATTTCCCGGATCTTCGGACTGACCCCGATCATTGAAAGAGCCGGTTGGGCGATGGCGAGGCTTTCGAACCCTTCCTCTCCCGGCAGGCCTTTTCCGCGGCGGGCGAGGAGGGCGAGCTCGACCGTTTTTTGCAGGTCGGCGAGTTCGAAGGGTTTGGTCAGATAGTCGAAAGCTCCGAGCCGCATCGCTTCGACGGCGGACTCGATCGTGGCGTTACCCGTTACCATGATCACCTGCACGGAGGGGTGGTGTTCGTTTCCATAACGGATCACATCCAGCCCGTTCATGTCGCCCAATTTCAGGTCGACGATCATCAGATCCGGTGTATCGGCATCCAGAGCGAGGATGCCATCCCGGCCGGTGAGTACCTCGCTGACCTGATGTCCCTGCATCCGGCAGGATTTGCCCATCAGGTTGAGAATGGAGGCTTCATCATCGATGACTAGAATCTTTGCCATGGCGGAGCGGGGTTGGGAAATTGAAAGAGCGGTCGTTGATTTGTTAACGCTCGTAAATACTACGGAGATCTTAATTAACGCAACTAGAAAATCTCAAAAATGCAAAAATCGCTCTCAATTTTGTCCCCATCCACCGGAAAACGTCACCCAACGGCGCTTCCGATCCGCTTCCCGAGCCCGGCCTGCCCGGGCATGTCGAAGCCTCTCGTTGAGAAATCCTTCAAATGAAGTTAAGTTTTCGTGCAGTTTATTCTAAGATGTTCTCCGGCGGAGCGTTTCAAGCGTTGTAATCATCGCTCCTGATGTCCGCCCTTCCTCTCCAACTCATGGAAGTTTCGCCCCGCGAACTCGTCGAATCCGCCCAAGCGGATTTCGAAGGTCCCTTGACGGGTTATGCCGCGGGTCTCCTCGGAGGGGATTGGGATCGCGCACGCGACGTGGTGCAGGATACCTTCATCAAGCTGCATCGCCAGGATCCGAATTTGATCCAGGGGCGCCTCAAGAGCTGGCTCTACACCGTCTGCCGCAATCGTTCCATCGACGTTCTCCGGAAGGAGAATCCCATGCTTTCGACCGCCGGCGAGGCCTTTGAAACCTTGAACGACTCGGCACCCGATCCTGCCCGGGCGATGGAGGATCGCGAACGCCACGCCGAGGTGATGGCACTTCTGGAGCGGCTTCCCGAGAACCAGCGGGAGGTCATCCGTCTCAAATTCCAAGGCGACCTGAGCTACAAGGAGATCTCCGATGTGACCGGTCTCAGCGTCAGCAATGTCGGTTTCCTGATCCACACCGGGATCAAGCGCCTCCGCTCCCTCATGGGGGTCGAGATCGATCCCTCTTGATTTTCGTATCCAACCTGCCACCTGCCAAAATCCATGCACCGCGAACCAGTCAATCCCGACGACCCGCAAATGACGGCCTATGCGCTCGGAGAACTTACCGCCGCCGAGGCGGCTGAGTTCGAAGCCCGTTTGCAGGATTCGCCCAACGCCCGCCGGGAACTGGCCGAGATGCGCGAGATCATGAATCTGCTCGGTGAAGGTCTCAGGGGCGAATGGGAAGGCGGTTGCCGATCGAAAGAGCTTCGTGTTTTCGAACCTGTCCTGTTGCCTGCTCCCGGAAGCCGACCGGTGATCATCGAGGGGCAGTTTCGGCCGGCGCGAGGTTCGTTCGCCGCCGCCGCCGCGGTCGCCGCGATTTTCATGGTGGGGGCTGTCGTTTTCGTTTCCCAGCAGCCCGGGCTGTTCCGCACGGGACAGGGGGGCACGCTTGCCGCGATCGATGCGCCGGTGATCGCTCCACTCGCTTCGTCGATCGGGGGTGGTTCCTTGCATGTCCCACAACTCCTTCTCGCCGAGGAGATTGAGGATCTTCCTTCCCTCGATCTGGTCGGTGGTGGCGAGGTGGGTGGCGATCCGGTGGACGCGAGCTACCTGGAGGCGGATTCCGTCATCCCGGCTTCGTTTCATTCCTACGGTACCGGGATGCGGCAGGCCCTCGACCGGGTCGATTCCTACCTGCCTCCGGTGGGGGGATTCCCAGGTTTGCGGAGCCCTGCCACCGGGATGATCGAGCGTCGGCTGGGCCGTGGAGGAGACGATGCCGTCGAATCTTCCTCCAGCGTTCTCGTCAGCGGTTATGTGACGATGGGAGGCGGAGGCAGTGCGCCCCGTCTCCTCGGCGGTTTCCGCCCCGTCTCGATCAGCGGCAACCCGGTGGTGAATGAAGAAAGCGATCTTCGCCTCCTCGCGGATTTGAACGGACTTCGCAAGGAACTGTCTGACATGGTCGAAGAGATGCCCAGTCAATCGGAGGAGCGTGCGACTCTTGAGCGCGCGCTTGAGCGGAGCGAGAGGATCGCTTCCCGGTTGTCGAAGGAACTCTCCCGTTGAACCATTTTCAAGAATTTCGGCCATACTTGGTTTGGTCGTGGACGTAATCCGGGGGGCCAGGCGGAGAGATCCGCCTGGCCCTTTCCCTTTGGAGCGTGGATAAGGCGCATCAAAGGGCGGAACGAAGCGTCGAAAATTATTTCGTAATTCTTGAAATCTCGGAAGGATTGGTGAAGATGAGCTTCCCACGGGGATAAACCGCTTTGAGCCCTCTTTCGTCCGATTCCGCACCGCGATTCGACGCCTCCGCATCCGCCGGTGGCGGCGTTCTCGCGGAGATCGATCTTGGCTCGCCTCCGTTTTGCGATGATCTGTTTTCACGCGAAGCGTTGGAAAAGGGGCGCTGGCTTCTTCGCAATGGTTCGGTCCGTGTGGTCACCGCGAATGTGCAGGGGCGCTTTGCCGGGGTCTTCGGGCAGGTGAGCGAGGCCGAAGGGGGCGCGAAAGCGGAGGTCAGCATCGTGGTGCAACGAGGTGAAGACGGTTGGCGGATCGATGGGAGAAGCGACCGGATCAAGGCCCGCAACAACGAACACGTCGTGGCTTTGCTGATGGCGGCGATGGTGGAGCGGGGCGTGGTGCGGGATTTGTCCTTTGGTCTGGGGCGGAACCGTTGCGGCATTCATTTGTTTGCGGCCGACGTGCGCGCAGGCATCCTGCATTGGGATGATTCCGATGCCCGCGCCGTCCTCGAGAACATGCCTCTCGCGCGTGTCGATGGCGCCGATCCGCGGATCGAGAGCAAGCTGCGGGCGATGGGGCTGAAGCGGCTCGTCGAACTTTATCCCTGGGATGAAATCGTGCCGGAATACCGCCAGTGCTATGCCTACACCGCGATCCGCCGCGGGATGCAGGAGGTTTTCTGGGCGGACTTTTTGGCAAACCGGCGCTCCGAGTTGGAGGAGTTGGATTGCCGTATCACGACCGACCCGGGTTTCGGGCTCCGGGTCCTGGAGCCTCTCGACTACTACGGTGAGATTCAAGCCGACGACCAGGCGGTCGATTGGTTCGGGTTCGAATATGGCATCCGCAACGGGGGGGAGAAAATCAATCTGCTGCCTTGTCTCGTGCGCTATCTCGAGAGCAAGCCTTCCGGTATCTCCCTTTCGTCTCTCGAGCAGGCCGGACCCCAGAAAAAAATCCCCATCCAGGTCGGCGACACCGGCACCTTCATTGCGATCCCCGCCAAGAAGCTACAGACCATCCTGGGACTCCTCACCGAATTGTTCGATCTCCACCCCGTGACGAAAGAGGGAAAGGTGCGGCTTCATTCCGTGCGCGCCGCCCAGCTCACCCGATATGCCGGAGAGGAGGCGCTGGTGGATGAGGCACCCGAGGCGCTGCGCAAGCGGGCGGAGGAGTTGGAGAATCTGAAGCCCAAGGTCTGCCCGGAGGCCCCGAAGGAGTTTCTCGCCAGTCTCCGTCCCTACCAGCAGGATGGATTCGAGTGGTTGCAGTTTCTCCGCGAGCAGGGGCTTGGCGGCATCCTTGCCGACGATATGGGCTTGGGGAAAACGGTGCAGACGCTCTGTCATCTCCACTGCGAAAAGCGCAACGGTCGCGCCGATCTTCCCAGTCTGATCCTCGCCCCCAAGAGCGTCGTCCCGAACTGGGAGAAGGAGGCGAAGAAATTCGCCCCCTCGCTGCGCGTCCTCGCCCTGCAGGGACCCAACCGGAAGAAGTATTACTCCATCCTCAAGCACTGCGACCTCGTCGTCACCTCCTACCCGGTGCTGTTCCGCGATGCGGAGGAGATCCTGAATCAGAAATTCCATTATGTCGTCCTCGACGAGGCCCACACCATCAAGAACACCGCCTCGCAGATCACGAAGGTGGCGTGGAAGATCGATGCCCGTCACCGGCTTTGCCTCTCCGGCACACCGATCGAGAATCACCTTGGTGAACTCTGGTCGCTCTTCCATTTCCTCACTCCGGGCTTTCTGGGCACGGAAGAGAGTTTCAACCGCTGCTTCCGCGCACCGATCGAGAAGAGTCGCGACGAGGGCCTGCGCAAGCGTCTCGCCGAACGCGTCGCTCCGCTGATGTTGCGCCGCACCAAGACGCTGGTGGCCCACGACCTGCCGCCCAAGACC
>JALRFZ010000022.1 GCA_023253615.1 Verrucomicrobiales bacterium
CTTTCAGTTTTTCGTGGGTCATGGTGGTGGTTGGGTTTGGTTTGATCACCGCCACGCTTCCGCGTGGCTTAACCCACCGCCACCTCAATTTTTAACGACTCGGGGGACATTTCCCGGAACTCCATCGCCTTCACCAACGGCACCGTCATCGAGGCAGGTCGCGTCCACGGCGATGTCAATGAGTCCCTCCTGCGCCGCATCCAGATCCGCGAGGCCATCCGCGCCCATTTCGATCAGGAACGCAGACTTTTCTCCAAGGGCATCAAGGTGCTGACGCTGTTCTTCATCGACTCGGTCGGCAAATACCGCCAATACGACGACGAGGGCGAGAAGCCCGGCGAATACGCCGGGATCTTCGAGGAGGAATACACCGCCCAGCTCAACGAGGAGCTGGAGCTCGACGACACGCCCTATCAGCGCTACCTGCGCGAGATCGAGACCCGCCACACCCACAACGGGTATTTCTCGATCGACAAGAAGAGCAAACGCCTCGTCGACCCGAACGTCGCCTCCCGCGGCGAGAGCGCCGGCATGGCTGACGACGTCGACGCCTACGAACTCATCCTCCGCGACAAGGAGACCCTGCTCTCCCTGCCCGAACCCACCGACGACGACAAGACTCGCCGTAGCAAGCAGGTGAGGTTCATCTTTTCCCACTCCGCCCTGCGCGAAGGGTGGGACAATCCGAACGTCTTCGTGATCTGCACCCTCAAACAGAGCGACAGCAGCGTCTCGCGCCGCCAGGAAGTCGGTCGCGGCATGCGCCTCTGCGTCAATCAACTCGGCGAGCGCATCGACAATCCCGCCACGGCCCACGAGATCAACGTGCTCACCGTGGTGGCGAACGAGTCCTACGAGGATTTCGTGAAGGGGCTCCAGGCTGATATTCAGGAAAGCCTCTCCGCCCGCGCCCGGGAAGCGACCGAGGCCTATTTCAACGGCAAGATCCTGCCGGGGGTGGACGGGCTTGCCGATGTGGAGATGACTCCGGCGATGGCGAAACTGCTCCACCGTTATCTGGTGAAGAACGATTACACCGACGACGCCGATCACATTTCGGATGTCTACCATGAGGCCAAGCGCAACGGAGCCCTTGTCGAACTGCCGGAGGATCTCAAGCCATACACCGAAGCCATTTTCAAGCTGGTCGATTCCGTCTTTTCCGAAGGAGCACTCCCGGGCATCGAAGACTCGCGCCGTGCGAAAGAAAACGTCCTCAACGAGAACTTCCAGAAGAAGGAGTTCCAGGCCCTCTGGGAGCAGATCAATCGCAAGGCGGCCTACACCGTGGCCTTCGACTCGGTCGAACTCGTCAAACACGCGGTCGATACGATCGACCGGGAGTTGCGGGTCGAGAGGTTGAGTTTCGTCATCAGACGGGGCCAGCAAAATGCCCTGGTCACTTCCGACGATCTCGCCTCGAAAAAGAGCTTCTCCGTCACCGTCTCACAGACCGAGCAGGTCGATGGGTCTGTGCGGGCGTCGGTCACCTACGACCTCATCGGTTCGATCGCCGAGGCCACCCAGCTCACCCGCCGGACCGTCGCGGAGATCCTCGCCAAACTCCAGAAGCCGGTCTTTGCCCAGTTCCGCGCCAATCCCGAGGCCTTCATCGCCGGTGCCATCCGTCTCATCAATGAGCAGAAGGCGACGATGATCGTGAAGCACCTCGCCTACGATCCCATCGACGAGCGCTACGAGTCCGCGATCTTCACGGTGGAGAAGAACAAGGAAGACTTCGCCAAGGCGTTCCGGGCCAAGAACCACATCTACGATTACGTCTTCACCGATTCCAAGGGCGAGCGCGACTTCGTCGAGGAACTCGACAGCAGCATCGAGGTGAAGGTCTACGCCAAACTCCCCCGCGGCTTCGCCATCCCGACACCCGTGGGCGACTACAATCCCGACTGGGCCATCGCCTTCGACGCCGGCAAGGTCCGCCACGTCTACTTCATCGCTGAAACCAAGGGCAGCATGTCGAGCCTGGAACTCCGCGAGATCGAGAAGTCGAAGATCGAGTGCGCCAGGAAGTTCTTCGCCAAGATCACCGACGAGCAGGTGAAATACGAGGTCGTGGACAGCTACTCGAAACTGATGACGCTGGTGAAGTAGGCGCACCCGATCCCGAAAAACCCAAGCGGCGGGACGCCGCTTCTACTTTCCCACTTGCCAAACCTTGAAACTTTGCCAATTTTCAAAATACAAAACCATGAGCACCTCCGCCTGCTGCACCCCTCCCAAAACTCCGGCCGATTTCCGGGCGGCTTCGGCGGTCTTCAAGGCGCTCTCGAATCCGAACCGGCTCCTCATCGTTGATGCGCTCGGCTCGGGGGAACGCTGTGTCGCCGACCTCACCGCCCTCGTCGGGCTCGACATGTCCACCGTCTCGAACCATCTCGCGGTACTCCGCAACGTGGGCATCCTCAAGGACGAACGCCGCGGCACGCAGGTCTTTTATTCGCTGCGCAAACCGTGCCTCCTCAACCTCTTTTGCTGCCTCGACGAATTCCACGGAGTCGAAGGCTGAATCGGAACCTGACAAGGGAATGGGGACAAAGGAATTCCAATCCAGATCCAGCC
>JALRFZ010000121.1 GCA_023253615.1 Verrucomicrobiales bacterium
TGGATCACCGAGGGTGCCGACTTCGGTGACTGGACGACCGATCCCGATCCGTTGACCGTTCCCGAGTGGGACGGCAAGGAGAAGGCGCCGGGCACGACCGAGACGGCCAAGTGAGATCCTGACACGGATCCAAGATTTCCGAAAAGCCGGGGCTTACGCTCCGGCTTTTTTCGTGGCCGGGTCGATCAATCCGCCGCCGTCGCGTTCCGGACGCGCTCCTCCAGCCAGGCGAGGGCCTCTTCCCGCGTCGCGTGGGTGCCGTCGAGCTGCAGATCGTGGGCCTCGGTGAGCAGCTCCCCGAGGGCGGGGCCGGGCCGGATACCGCGGGCGATGAGGTCGCCGCCCTGGAGAAACCATTTCGGCAGCAAAGGGGCGGCGGAGAATTCCCGCTGCTTTGCGAGGAGGTATTCGTGGTTGCCGAGGAGTCCGTTGCTGCCGAGGCAATCGACGCGGTGCAGCTCGAGTTCATCGGCGAAATGCTCCCGTGCCATGAAGCGCTTCAAGGTGGCGGTGCGCATCTTCGTCACGTCCTTGAACCGCATGTGATGGGCGACGCCGGAGACGGTGGCATCGATCACGGCGTTCGGATAACGGAGACGGCGGAGAATGGCTTCAGTCATTTCCGCGCCGAGTTGGTCATGCCCGTGGAATCGGATGCGCCCGTCGGCGGGATCGCGGGTGAAGGTGGCCGGCTTGGCGATGTCGTGAAACAGCACGGAGAGGACGAGAGGGAGGCTGGCGTCGGGCGGCAGCAGCGAGAGCATGAGCCGCGTATGGACGAAGACATCGCCCTCGGGGTGGAACTGGGGCGGCTGTTCGCAGCCCTGGAGAACGAGGATCTCGGGCAGGATGGCCTGCATCAGGCCGCTCTCCACCAGCAGGTCGAATCCGCGGAGGCGCCGGGGGCTTTTCCAGATTTTGTCGAGCTCTTCGCGAATGCGCTCGGGGCTGATGTCGGTGATGTGGGGCGCGACCTCGCGGATGGCCTCCCAGGTGCCCTGCTCGATCTCGAATTCGAGGAGGGTGGCGAAGCGGATCGCACGGAGGAGGCGCAGGTAATCCTCTCTGAAGCGGTCGCGGGGGTGACCAATCGCCCGGATGAGCCGTGCCCCGAGGTCGGCGCGGCCCCCGACGTGGTCGATCACCTCGCCAGCGACGGGGTCGTAGAACATGCCGTTGATCGTGAAATCGCGGCGGCGGGCGTCGGCGACGGCGTCGGAGAAGGTCACGGAGGCGGGGCGGCGTCCGTCGTGGTAGTCGCCATCCTCGCGGAAGGTGGCGACTTCGTAGGCATGGCCGCCCCGCTTCACGAGCATCACTCCGAAATGGGCGCCGATGGCGTCGGCCTTGGGATAGAGGCGGAGGATCTCCTCGGGACGGGCGCTGGTGGCGATATCGAAATCTTTCGGCGCGACGCCGCGGAGGAGGTCGCGCACGCAGCCCCCGGCGAAGCAGGCCTCGTGTCCCGCGGCGCGGAGCTCGCGGATGATGGCGACGGCGGCTGCTTCCATGGGTGGGTTTGTCAGGGCATGCGGATGCCGAGATCGGCGGCGGTGACGTTGCGGATGCCACCCTCGGCCTTCATGTCATCGAAATGCCACCATTCGGACTCGATCACCCGGAAGCCGGCGTTTTTCATCGCGGTCTGGAGAAGGGTGACACGGCGAGCGATCTCGGGATCGCCCCCGGTGTAGCGCGAGGCGGCGCGGCTGGAGAACTCGTCGAATTTCGACGGCATCGGCACCTCGGTGCCATCGGCGCGGGCGAGAGTGAGATCGATCGAGATGCCGTAGCAATGCCACGAGAGCCCCTTGCTCGGCGGCACGACGTAACGCTCGTCCTGCACCGCGTTCCACAGGGCGAGATGCGCCTCCGGCGGACGCCAGGCGTCCCAGATCTTGAGATAATAGCCGTGGGGTTTCAGTTCGGCCGCGACCTTGCGCAGCTTCGCGGCGGTGGAGCGATGCACAAGCGCGGGCATGTCGGCGAGGTAGAGCGGTTTGCCGGCGGCGGAGGTGATCTTGTAGCGCAGATCGACGAAAGCCTCGGGCACGGCTGTCGCGATGGGCACGAGGTGGAATTTTTTCGCCTTGCGATGGATCGCGGCATGGGGATCGCGCTGGAAGAGGCCCTGTCCGCCCGTGATGAGCGGGGCGCAGACGAGCAGGACGGTGAGCAGGGCGGAAAGGCGCGGGATGGCGTTCATGCGAGGACACAGGGTAGGCGGTTTTCGCGAGGGCGCAACGGACGGCGAAGGAATCGCGTATCCGGGAGGAGGCGCGGGGACGGGGTGGGGGAAATCGGCGTAAGGCTTCGACGGGTGCATGAAAATGAGGGAGTTGGCATGGCAGTTGCTACGGATTGAACGAGTCCGCCACGCGGGTGGCGGACTTTTTTGGAAAACCAACCCTACCCTCGAAAAATCCCATGAATCAGTCCGCGCCTTGGAAAAGGCTATCCCTGTCGGCGGCGCTCCTCCTCGGAGCGACCGGTTCCCTCTTTGCCCAGGATGCAGCCCCGGCGGCGCCCGACTCGGGCGACACGGCCTGGATGCTGATGGCCACCGTCCTCGTCCTGCTCATGACCCTGCCCGGTCTCGCCCTCTTCTACGGGGGGCTGGTGCGGGCGAAGAACGTGCTGTCGGTGCTGGTGCAGTGCTTCGTGATCGCCGCCCTGATGTCGGTGATCTGGGTGGTCTACGGCTACAGCGTGGCGACGACGGGCGAGGGGGCCTTCTTCGGAAATTTCTCGAAGGCCTTCCGTGCCGGCGTCGAGGCGGATACGCTGAGCGGCACGATCCCCGAGAGTGTCTTCGTCACTTTCCAGATGACGTTCATCATCATCACTCCGGCGCTGATCGTCGGGGCTTTCGCCGAGCGCATGAAGTTCTCGGCGGTGCTGATCTTCACCTCGATCTGGGCGACTTTCTCCTATCTCCCGATCTGGCACATGGCCTGGGCCGTCGACATCGGTCTTTTCTCGAAGTGGGGTGTGCTCGATTTCGCGGGGGGCACGGTGGTGCACATCAACGCGGGCATCGCGGCTCTCGTGGCCTGTATCATGGTCGGCAAACGCAAGGGCTTCGGGGCCACGGCGATGCACCCCCACAGCGTGCCTTTGACCGTGATCGGTGCGGCCCTGCTCTGGGTCGGATGGTTCGGCTTCAATGCGGGCAGCGCCGTGGCGGCGAATGCCTCGGCAGGCTACGCGATGCTCACGACCCAGATCGCGACCGCCGCCGCGGTGCTGGTCTGGATGCTCGTCGAGTGGATGGTGACGAAAAAACCCACCGCGGTGGGGGCCGCCACCGGTGCGGTCGCCGGTCTCGTGGCGATCACGCCGGCGTCGGGCACCTCGACGGTGGTCGGCGCGCTCGTCATTGGCGCGGTCTCGGCGGTGGTCTGCTATTTCTGCGCGACTTCGCTGAAGCGGGCCCTCAAATATGATGACAGCCTCGACGTCTTCGGCGTGCATGGCGTCGGCGGGATCGTCGGCGCGATCCTCACGGGTGTCTTCGTCCGCGGAGGCGCGGCCGACGGCCAGCTCATGAAGCAGATCCTCAGCGTGCTCGTCACGATCGGCTGGAGCGGGGTGGTCTCGGTGATCGCGCTGCTCATCGCGAAATACACGGTCGGTCTCCGCGTTTCGGAGCAGGATGAAGCGGCCGGACTCGACACGACCTCGCACGGCGAAACGGCCTACACGAGCTGATCGGCCACGCGACTCCCGCGGGTTTCAACGAACCCTCGTCCGGTATCCGGGCGGGGGTTCTTTTGTTGGCGGAACGGATGAGCTCCTTTTCGCAATCTTCCCCTTGTCAGCGCGACGTCCCCGCCTAACCTCCCTCGCATGAGCGCTTTCTCAAAACTTGTGGCCAGGATCTGTGACTGTCCGGAAG
>JALRFZ010000244.1 GCA_023253615.1 Verrucomicrobiales bacterium
CTGCTGGGTCGAGCAGTCCGCGGCGGCGATCGCCTTTTTAAGGACGTCGCGCTGGTCGCCCGAATCGAAGATCGCAAACGCCGGATCGAGCCCCGCCGGCACGGCGTGCTCGCGCAGAAACCGCGCGGCGAAGCTGTGGAAGGTGGTGACGACGAGGCCGCGCCGGCCCGGCGTGTCGGGCGGAAGCAGGCTCTCGACCCGGCGGCGCATCTCGGCGGCGGCCTTGTTGGTGAAGGTCACCGCGAGGATCTGCGAGGGCGGGATCTCGTCATGCACCATCGCCGCGATCCGCGTTGTGACCGTGCGCGTTTTGCCCGTCCCCGCTCCCGCGAGGATGAGGACCGGGCCGTGGATCTGCTCGGCCGCGGCACGCTGCGGCGGATTGAGGGCGAGCAGGCCCTGCTTCGAGAATTTCACACGCGGCGCCTCGGTGGACGGTTCGGAGAGGGGATATCCCGGAGGACCGGGATCACTTTACGAGGCGCAGGGCGAAGGGATAACGGTAGGCCTTGCCCTTGTTGGCGTCGAGACCGCCGATGATGGAGAAGACGAGGCCGGCGACGCCGACGAGAAGCATCACGATCGACGTGAAGCACCCGACGACGGGGATCATGCTGAGCAACATCAACGCAACGTATCCGATCGCGAGGGTGATCTGGAAATTGAGCGCTTCCTTGGCCTGATCGGTGATGAAGGGGCTTTCCTCCTTCTTGATTTGCCAGATGACCAGCGCTCCGATGAAGGACGAGACGATCCCGAGGAGGTGGGCGAGCATCGCGAAGAGTTTTTCATCCGCTTCGCTGGTCTTCCCCTGTCCCAGCCCGACACCCGCGGTGGAAGGGGCGGCGGTCGGCAGTCCGCCCAATCCGGGAGCGGGGTCGCCCATCGGCGGAGGAGCGTCGTGTCCGGGGTTCGAAGAAGGTTCCATCGGTGGCGGAGTATCCTGATCGCTCATACGTTCTGGATACCGCCGATCGCGCGAAAGTTCAAGCGAATTGACGGTCAACTTTCCGGCTCGTATTCCGTCGGATCTTCCAATCCCGCCAGCGCGAAGGCTTCCTGGCGCTCGACGCAGGTGCCGCATTTGCCGCAGTGGAGCGTCCCGCCCTTGTAGCACGACCAGGTCTGCGCGAAATCGACCCCGAGCCTCGCGCCGATCGCGGCGATGCCCTCCTTGCGATCGTGGATGAAAGGCCGCAGCACCTCGATCGAGGCGTAGGTGCCGGCCTGGATCGCTGTGGCCATTGGCTGCATGAATTCCTCGCGGCAATCAGGATAGATGGCGTGGTCGCCGGAATGCGCGGCGATGACAAGGCCCCCGGCTCCGGCGCTTTCGGCGTAGCCGGCGGCGATGGCGAGGAGGATGCCGTTGCGGAAGGGCACCACGGTCTGCTTCATGTTTTCGGCCTCGTAGTGGCCTTCGGGGATCTCGCCGCCGCTGCGGAGGAGGTCGCTCTTGAAGAGGCGGTCCATGAAATCGAGCGCGACGATCTCGTGCCGCACCCCGAGGAGCCCGCAATGATGGGCGGCGCAGGGGATCTCGCGGTGGTTGTGCTTCGAGCCGTAATCAAAGCTGAGTCCGGCCACGACCTCGTGCTCGCGCGCGGCGGCGTGCAGGGCGGTGACGGAGTCCATGCCTCCGCTGACGAGGACGACGACTTTCATTCTGATAAACTCCGATTCGCGCTCATTCGCGTTGAATCTCTCTGCCTGGCAAGCGGCGGGACGCCGCTTCTATTTTAGTCGACCTCCGCGAGTCCGGGATCGGGGACGGCGGCCGTGGCGGTGAGGCG
>JALRFZ010000278.1 GCA_023253615.1 Verrucomicrobiales bacterium
CGGGCCGGAGACAGGCGGGGATATGAACCTTCGGGCATAAAAATGACGCTTGCCGGGATCTGCCGATTCCCTTATCAGGTTCGCCTGACCATGGAAGCATCGCCCCTTTTCCGCCCGGGATTTCCACGGGCCGCACTCCTCGCCGCGGCCTGTGTCGTTTTTCTCTCCTCCTGTGCCTCGGTGAAGGTGTCGGTGAAGGACGGGCATGCGACACGCGAGGCCCTCAGATCCGCCGAGATCCTTCGCGAAATGGCGGGGGCGCCACCGGCCGTGCTCGCGACCTTTGCCGATGGGACGCGCAAGCTGATCCAGAATGCGAGACAGCGCGAGCTTTTCTCTCCCGAAGACGCCGCGGCCTGCTACATGAAGGCCGCGATCGATTCGCACCGCCAGATCGCCTCGGGCCGCGAGCCCCGCGGCTCCGCGGCGGAGAATGCCTTGATCGACCTGCACAACCACTCCCTCGCCCGCTTCGTCGAGCTCTGGATGAAAGACCCGCGCCGGGGCAAAGCGGCGCTGCAGCGCTTCGAATGCGAGGGAGAAGCCTTCGAGATCACCCTCGCGGCCGACTCGACCTACAAGACCGGCTATTTCGACCGCGTCGTCTCCGCCCTCTCGATCCAGGAAAAAGACATCGAGCGCGCCGTGCGCGAGGGATGGGGCGCACCCCTCGTCGGCATCCGCGAGCAGCGTCCCGACCGGGCCGAGGAGTTGAAGAATTTCCCCAGGCGGGGCATGCACACCCCCGTCACGCTGACGGTGGATTCGGTGAAGACGGTGAGGGAGAGCGACGGCCCCATCACCCTCGCCACCCTCTCGATCCGCAATCCCATGCTCGAGCAATCGATCACCATCGGATCGCGCACCTTTCCGGTCTCGGGCGATTTCTCGGCACCGATCGCCGTCGTCCTCAACAAGCAGAGCGAGGTCCTCACCGGACTGAAGGGCTTCTTCGACGCGAACCAGCGCGCCGAGAACGCGGGGATTTTCCTGATGGAGCCCTACGATCCGGACCGCATCCCGGTGCTGCTGATCCACGGCCTCATCTCAGTGCCGATGATCTGGCGCGACATCGTGCCGCAGATGATGGCCGATCCGGAGATCTCGAAGCGCTACCAGCTGATGGTCTTCGGTTACCCGAGCGGGCTGCCCATCATCGAATCGGCCGATCTGCTCCGCGACCACCTTGCGGCGCTCCGGGCGAAGTACGATCCCGATGGAAACGATCCCCTCTCGCGCAACATGGTCGTGGCGGGGCACAGCATGGGAGGCATCCTCACCCACACCCTGGTGGTGGAGATGGGCGACCACCTCTGGCGCCAGTTCAACAAACAGTCGAGCCTCGACGAGCTGCCCATCGATGCGGAGAAGAGGGAGCAACTGCGCAAACTCCTTTTCTATCAACCGGACCCCGCGGTGCGTCGCGCCTTCTATTATTCGGCTCCGCACCGGGGCGCCCATCTCGCCGAAAAGGGCTTTGCCGGCACGCTCTCGAAGCTGGCCAAGCTGCCCTCCTCGATGATGCAGGAGTCGAGCATCCTCCTCGATCCCGCCGTCTCCACCGACGTCACCCCCGTGCTGCTGCGCAAGGGAGTCTACACCAGCGCCCAGTCGCTGATCCCTGGTGCCCCGATGGTGGCCGCTCTCGATGCCGCCCCCTACCGCCGCGGGGTGATCTACCACAGCGTGATGGGCGATCGCGGCAAAGGGGACACGCCGAACAGCTCCGACGGGGTCGTGGATTACTGGAGCGCCCGTCAGGAGGGCGCCGCCTCCGAACTGATCGTGCCGACCGATCACGGATCCTACAAACATCCGCGCGCCATCGAGGAGCTGAAGCGCGTCCTCCGCGAACACGCCGGGATCCGCTGATCCGCGCGGCTCTTTCCGCCATGACGGGACTTGCCCTCGCGGCACGCTCGGGGAAGATGCGTGGAAACCGCGCCTTTCCCGATGCCATTCGACTCCCCTTCCCGCCTGCGCCGCCATCTCGGCGCGGGACAGGTGATCCCCGCCATGCCGCTCGCCCTCGATGCGGAGCGTCGGTGGTCGCAGCGGCACCAGCGCGCCCTCATCCGCTACTACCTCGAGGCGGGGGCGGGCGGACTCGCCGTGGCGGTCCACACGACCCAGTTTGAGATCCGCGCCCCGCGGCACGGTCTCCTCGAGCCGGTCGTGCGTTTTTCAGCGGAGACGGTGCGCCGCCACCTGCCGGAAGACCGGCCCTTCGCCCTCATCGCCGGCGTCTGCGGCCAGACCGCCCAGGCCATCGGCGAGGCGACGCTGGCGCACGACCACGGCTACGATGCCGTCCTTCTCAGCCTTTCCGCCCTCGGCGGAGCCTCCGACGGGGAGTTGATCGATCATTGCCGCCGCATCGGGGAAATCCTGCCACTCGTCGGCTTCTACCTGCAGCCCGCGATCGGCGGACGGCGCTATGGCTACGACTTCTGGCGGGCCTTCGCGGAGATCGAATCCGTCGTCGCGATCAAGATCGCCCCCTTCGACCGCTACGCGACCCTCGACGTGGTGCGCGCCGTGGCCGCCTCGGGACGCACCGACATCGCCCTCTACACAGGCAACGACGATCACATCATCGCCGACCTCCTCACGCCTTTTCCGTGGGGGGATCCACCGTGCCGCATCACGGGCGGTTTGCTGGGGCAGTGGTCCGTCGGGACGCGCCGGGCCGTCGCTCTCCTCGAATCGATCCGGACGGAGGATCGCTCCGCCGCCGACTGGTCGGCCCTCGACGCCACCCTCACCGACGTGAATGCCGCGCTCTTCGATCCCGCCCACCGCTTCGCGGGGTGCATCGCCGGCATCCAGGAGGTGCTGCGGCGGGACGGGCTCGTCCCCTCGCGCGCCTGCCTCGATCCCGACGAGGATCTCTCGCCAGGCCAGTCCGCTGAGATCGACCGCGTCCTCTCCGCCCATCCCGATTGGTTCGACCACGACTTCATCGCGGATAATCTCGCCCGCTGGCTCGCCGACTGATGTTCCCCCCCTCTTTTTTTGAACCCCCCCATGAACT
>JALRFZ010000619.1 GCA_023253615.1 Verrucomicrobiales bacterium
GGGACGGGCCATGGAGCCACCGATGAGCTCGGCTACAAGGCGATCGAGAAGGTGATGCACAGTTGGGAGCTCCACGCCACCGCTCTCCACCTCCTCGGGATCGATCACGAGAAGCTCACCTGGTATCACAACGGGCTTGAACAGCGCCTCACCGGCTTCGAGGGCAAGGGCGTGATCCATGAGCTGATCGGGTGACAAGCTCAATCCTTGTCCCGCCTACGACAAGGATTGATGGAAGTGGTGCCTCGGGTTCCTCAATCCTTGTCGCGGCCGCGACAGGGATTGAGGAAAAATTATTCCCGTCCGTAGATGACGTGGTAGACGAGGCCGACCATGCCGGCACCGCCGACGAGGTTGCCAAGGGTGACGGGGAGGAGGTTGTTCACGAGGAAATTCGACCAAGTCAGTGCGTCGGGTCCGGCGTCGCCAGCGAGGAAGATCGCGAGCGGGACGAAATACATGTTCGCAATGCTGTGCTCGAATCCGGCGGCGACGAAGGCGGAGACGGGAAAGATCACCGCGACAACGCGATCGACGACGCTGCGTCCCGCCATCGCGAGCCAGACCGCGAGGCAGACGAGGAGATTGCAGAGGAGCCCCTTGGAAAAAGCCTCCGCCATTCCGATCTCGCATTTCGCGAGGCCGATGGCGATGGCCGACTCGCCCACAAGACCGCCATTCATCCGTCCGTGTCCGGAGAGGGCGACGATCGCGGCGAGGCCGCAGGCACCGATGAAATTTGTCACGAAGACGACGGCGAAGTTGCGTAGCATCAGTCGTGTCGTGATCTTGCCGTGGACGCGGGCCATGACCATGAGATTGTTCCCCGTGAAGAGCTCGGCCCCGGCGACGACGACGAGGATCAGGCCCAGGGAAAACACCACCCCGCCGAGGACGCGTTTCGCAGCGAAGCCGAGTCCGGGATCGCTGACGGCGAGATTGAAGTAGAGGGCTCCGAGCCCGATGAAACCACCGGCGAGGACCCCGAGCGCGGCCATCGGCAGGAGCGGCAGATTTGCCTTGCGGACGCCGACGCCTTCGATGCGCTCGGCGATTTCCTTCGGTGAATAGGCGTCGCTACCGTAGATCTCGGGCATGGCGTGGGAAGGGATTCTCAATCCGATGATGAGGCTTCGGGCCACCTTCATGCAATCCTCTTCGCTCACGCGATGCCGCCGCGTTGGGGAGCTTGTCGGGAGGAGGGGCGATCCGTCATGCTGAGAGCATCCATGAGAAGTCTATCGCGTTTGACCGTTCTCGCCTTTCTCCTCTTTCCGGGCGGGCTGTCCGCCGCACCCGTCGAGATCGGCACCCGCCGCGAGTTGTTTGTCGAGGATTCCCTGATCGAATCTCTCTCGGGCGGAGCGAGGCTGGAGTTGCACGAGCCGGCTCCGCGCGAGATCGTCCTGGATCACGACGCGGTCTGGGAGGGCACGGGCAGCGGTTATCACAGTGTCTTCCGCGACGGCGACAAATACCGGATGTATTACAAGGCCTGGCACATCGCGGTGCAGGATGGCAAGGTCAACACGGGCTCGCATCCGCTTTTCTGCTGCTACGCCGAGAGCGACGACGGCATCACCTGGCGAAAACCGGAGCTGGGCCTGGTCGAGTTCCAGGGCTCGAAGGCGAACAACATCGTCCTCGCCCCCGAGGTGATCGGCTCGGTGAAGTCGGACCCGGGGCATCCGGCGGTCTTCAAGGATGAAAATCCCGCCTGCCCCCCCGAGGCCCGCTACAAGGCGATCATCCGCTCGGAGAAACCACACGGGCTTCTCCTCTTCCAATCGCCTGACGGTCTGCGCTGGAGTCTCGCCCATCCCGGGCCGATCATCACCGAGGGGGCCTTCGATTCCCAGAATCTCGCCTTCTACGATCCCAACATCGACGCCTACCGGGCCTACTGGCGGACCTTCACCGGTGGGACGACCAATGGCGAAACGTGGAAGCCGGAGGGCAATCGCGCGATCCGCACGGCGGTGTCGAAGGATCTGATCCACTGGGAATCGCCCTACGATTTGCGCTATGTGGATTCGCCCGACGAGCAGCTCTACACGAACGGCGTGAAACCCTACTCCCGCGCCCCACATCTCCTCATCGGCTTCCCGGCCCGGTACATCGAGCGCGGCTGGTCCGACTCGATGCGCGCCCTGCCCGAGCCCGAGGCACGCGAGGATCGTGCCAAGGCCAGCGAACGTTATGGCACGGCGCTGACCGATGGCCTGTTCATGGCGAGCCGGGACGGGGTGACTTTCAAGCGATGGAACGAAGCGTTCCTGCGACCCGGCCCGGAACGCGAGGGTACCTGGCACTACGGGCATCAATACCTCGCCTGGGGCGCGGTGGAAACGAAGGGCAGCATCGAGGGCGGGCCGAACGAGCTGTCTTTCTACGCGACGGAGAGCTACTGGACCGGCAAAAGCAGTCTCCTGCGCCGCTACAGCCTTCGTCTCGATGGGTTTGTTTCGGTCGCGGCGCCGCTCTCGGGCGGGGAGTTGGTGACGAAGCCGGTCGTCTTTTCGGGCGGGGAACTCGCGATCAATTTCGCCAGCTCCGCGGCCGGGGATGTCCGGGTCGAGATCCAGGATGAGGTTGGCAAGCCGTTTCCGGGCTTCACTCTCGCGGATTGTCCGCCGCTCTTCGGCGATGCGATCGAGCGGGGCGTGACTTGGAAAGGCGGCGGGGACGTTTCCCCGCTCGCGGGCAAGGCGGTCCGGCTCCGTTTCGTGCTGCGTGACGCGGATCTCTTCAGCTACCACTTCCGCGAGGCGAAGTAGCGGATTCCTCACCCCTGGGCTTCGCGGAGCGCGGCGAGTTCCTTCGCTTTGCGCTGGATCGCCTCGGGCGAAGGCAGGGAGGAAAGGTCGAGTTCGGCGAGGACTTCGGCGGGAATGATGCCCGATTGCTGGAGCTGGGTGAGGCAGCGTTTCCGCTCATCCAGCGCCTTGTCGGGGCTGCGTTCCTTGGAGAAACGCGACTTCGCCTTTTCGCTGCGGTTTTTGAGGCTCGAATAGATGTCGCCGCCGAGCAGGCTCGAGATGTCGATCTTCATGCTCTCGCGGGCGAGATCTTCCTGCTTCACCTGTTCACCGTTGATGGGACCGGCGGAGTATTTCGGGAACATGATCGCCACCTCGGGACAGACGCGGGAGCAGGCAGGGCAGTTCGTCTTGCAGTTGTCGTTGTTCTGCACCTGGATGCGTTTGTCCTCATCGACGCCATAGACGTCGAAGAGGCAAAAGCTGAGGCACTGCATGCAGTTCGTGCAGCGGTCGTAGTCGATCACGGGAAACCAGGGTTTCCACGCTCCTGTTTGACCGGGACGATTCAGCCCGGCCCCGAGTTCGTCGCGGACGGTGGTGACGAGGGAGAGGATTTCCTCCGCCCCGAGGGCGCCGGTGTCGCGGGTGGCGATGCGCAGCGATCCGGTGCCATCGACGATCTCCGGAGCGGGTCCGGTGAAGCGTCCGAGGACGATCACGGGAATCTCGGCGGTGGTGCGCATCGCGGCGCCGCCACCGGCAGACTCGGTGACGCGGAGCACGGAGTAGCCCTGATCGAGGAGCGAGGTGGTCACGGAGAGGCGGCAGCCGCGATCCCAGGGCTCGGCACCATTGCCCTCGTAAAGAATCACCTGGACGGGATGGATCTCGTTTTTCATGGGGCCGTGGAAGGGGAAGGGGAGGCGGAGAGGAGGGTGGAAACAATCTCGTCGGCGGGCGTGTCACGCATGTTGAGCACCTCGACGCGCCCGTCGTCGGGCAGGGGCGTGCCGGCATGATGGAAAAGCCATTTTACGGCGCGGGGATAGCAGGCGGCGATGCGCACGGGCTCGTCTCCGGCGAGGATCTCGGCGAGACGGGCGTCTTTGCGGGCGGACATCTCGCAGAGGTCGGCCACGCTCTCGAAGGAGACGCCCGATTCACAGAGCCCTTCGAGGACGGCGTTTTTGGTGGCCTCGGGCACGGCTTGGGCGAAGGCGCAGCGGCAGTAAAGGATTTTGGCAGGCAGGTCGCTCAAAACGGGAAGAAAGGGTGGAGGATGCGGGTACAGTGCGAAGATGAAGGGCAATGACCCCGGATTCAATGGCAAAATCGGGGGGAGAAATGCGCAATGGCGCGGGTTTTCAAGAAAAAGCGAGGGAATTTTGGGTTTCCAAGCGACTGAGAATCGTTACACTTAACAGATCGTGTCATTTTCGTTCCCAGCATCCCGCCTCCTTCACGCTCACGTCGCCGCGTTTTCGGGTCTTTTCTGGGTGGTCGTGGCGGGAGGCAGCGCCCAGGAATCCCCGATCCCGCCGACCTCTCCCGCACCGGTGGTTCTCAATGAGCTTCCCGAGCGTTTTTTTCAGATCCAGGATGATGCGGGTTTCCTCTGGCAGGCGCTCGACAACGGTGCCCTCATCTCCGGGGACACCCAATACCTCCAGTCGGGTTTGAATCTGATCGTCGATGGCGAGCCCTTTGCACCGACGAGCGGCGCGGTCCGCGATCCGAGTCTGGGAGGGGAGCGGATCGACATCCGGCTCGACGAAAACCGGGCCGGGCTCTCGCTTTCCCGGGATTTCTGGTTCGACACGCGCCGCTCCGGAGTGCGCCTGCTCGATACCTTCACGAACACGGGCTCGACGGAGCGTGTCCTTTCCGTCGTCCTGCGCACGACCTATCCTTTCGCCTGGCAGAGTCTCCACGGCAGCGGAGGCGGAGTCTTGGGCACTGAGCCGGCCCTGGAATTGCGTCCGGGGGATTTCAGCCTTGGGGTCCATTTCAGTCCGACCGAGGGACGGC
>JALRFZ010000393.1 GCA_023253615.1 Verrucomicrobiales bacterium
CTTCCGCGAAAATGCCAGTTTTTCAGAATCCGGTCAATCTTCGAATCCGTGAACTTTGCACCTTCAACAGTTGATAGTTCGAAAACTCAAAATATACCTCCCCGACCCGGCCCACGGATGATGCGGCTCCGGACGACGCTCACGAGACACCGCCGACGGACTCGAGGCGCTTGATCAGATTCTGATCGCGCTCGGTCACGAAGTTGATGACGGTGCCTTCCCGTCCGGCCCGGGCGGTGCGTCCGGCGCGGTGGAGGTAGTTTTTCAACTCGCGGGGGAGGTGGTAGTTCACGACCCGGCCGATGTTTTCGACATCGAGACCGCGGGCGGCGAGATCGGTGGAAATGAGGATCCCGAGTTCGCCATCGCGGAACTGCTGCAGGTTCTGCCGACGCTCCTTCTTGTCCATGTCGCCGCGGTAGATGGCGCAGGGGTAGCCGTGCTCCTCGAGCTCGGCGGCGAGCTCGTCGCATTGTTCGCGGGTGTTGGCGAAAATCAGGGTGCCGCCCTCGACCGGCTCTCCGAGGACCTTTTCGAGGAGGGGGAACCGTCTTCCACGCGGCACCGCGAGGTTCACGGTAACGAGGGTGGAGACGAGGCGATGGCGTCCCTTTGTCTCGATCACTTCGGCGCCGTGGAACATTTCGCTGATCAGCCCGTGCACGGCCTCGGACGCAGTGGCGGTGAAGAGCGCGAGCTGCCGGTCCGCCGGCGTCGCCTTGAGGATGCGTTTGATGGCGGGGAGGAAACCCTGGTCGAGGATCTGGTCGGCTTCGTCGAAGACGAGAAAACGCACGTCGGAGAGATTCACCAGCTTCATCGCGATGAGTTGTTCGATGCGTCCCGGAGTGGCGACGAGAACTTCGAAAGGGCCTCCGACGTTTTTCCGGGCGATCTTCATCGCCACGCCGCCGACGGCCGAGCGCACCCGCACGCGGGTGTCGTGGGTGAAGACCTTCATCGCCCGTGTCACCTGCTCGCCGAGATCGCTCGAGGGCACGAGGACGATGGCGCGCGGCTGCCCGTTCTCGGTGACGGCGTCGCCGTTTTCCTCGAGCTGCTTCACCTTCTGCAGGACGGGCAGGGCATAGGCGATCGTCTTGCCGCTGCCGGTCTCGGCGACACCGACGATCGATTCACCACGGAGGAGGGCGGGCAGGGCGCGCTCCTGGATTTCCGTGGGGGTCACAAAACCCTCGGCCTGAAGGGTGGCCTGGAGGGAAGGGATCAGATCAAAAGCTCGAAACGACGACATGCCGCCACCTTAGCGCGGATGCCGCGAAAGGCATGGGGATTTGTCGCGACGGCGCGACAGGTTGACAATCGTCCGGCAAACTCCCATCCTCGATCCGAGACGTCCTCCTTTCGCCATGACCACGCCCGACGACAGCATCGCCCTCCTCATTGA
This sequence comes from Verrucomicrobiales bacterium, assembly GCA_023253615.1. Taxonomy (GTDB): domain Bacteria; phylum Verrucomicrobiota; class Verrucomicrobiia; order Verrucomicrobiales; family DEV007; genus Arctic95D-9. Next base: position 1,409 of record JALRFZ010000393.1, read on the forward strand.
TTCAGACAACGCACCGTCGGCGAAGATCTCCTTCATCATGGCCGAACTCGCCAGCCACGGTGTCGCCAACATCCGGCGAGCTTATGGCAACTGGACGAAATCGGGATTGAAAGGCTGGGCCGACGTCCTTCTCGAGCACGCGATCGAACCCGTCCAGCTCTACGATCTGGTGAAGGGCAAAAACGCGACCGATATCCGTCTCGTCATTGATGCGATGGACATTCTCTACACCAAGTCGGTGAAGACTTTCGCCTTGGTTTCGTCGGACTGCGATTTCACCCCGCTCTGCAATCGTCTCCGGGCCGAGGGAAAACAGGTGATCGGATTCGGCGGTCAGAATACGCCGGCACCGTTTATCCACAGTTGCTCGAAATTCCTCTATCTTGACGACGATGAAAAAGTCGCCGCCGAGCGCAAGGCGCAGCGTACTTCCCCCGACCAGCTCAAGGGCAACACCAAGCTGATGAATACCCTCCGCAGCGCGATCGAAGCCTGCGCCGACGAGGACGGCTGGGCACCCCTCGGACCCGTGGGCAACCACATCTCCAACCAGAGCTCGATCGATCACCGCACCTTCGGCTTTGCCAAACTGAGCGGATTGCTCGGGGCGATCGATCTCTTCGAGCTCGAGAAAAACAGCAACGGCACCCAGGGCTACCGGGTGAGGCAGCGGGGCAAGGGGCCGGCGGCGAAGAAGGAAGGGTGAGAAGGGCGTGGAGGCCGCCTGCCAGCTTCATGAACATCGGGCCGGCGACCTTGCTTTTGCCGCGTGGAGGCCTCATGATCCGGAGGCTGAATCCGTCGGGTCCTCCGATTTGTGTCGACCACACGATCATTCATCTCCGTTCTCTCACTCCCTGCCATGCGAGCTTCCCTGATCCTCCGGGTCTTTCTTTCCGCCTTCTCGCCCGCGGTCTTGGCGATCGACTACGCCTCGGTGGTCAAGGGTTACAAGACGGATGAGGCTCCTGATGGTTTTCTCGAATTCTCCGCGAAGCAGGGGGTGCCTCACCCGAATACCTGCGCCGTGCGTCTCGCCCACGCCCTCTTCCTGCAGGACGAAACTTTCTTCCGCGACATCTCCGCGAAGTCGGAGATCGAATGGTATGGCCTGCCGGTGCGGGCGGATGATCTCGCCATCATCCTCAACACGAAGCTCGGAAAGGCCGTCCGCTACGAGTCGCCGGACAAGTCCGAGGGTCTCGCCCCGACGGAGATCGCCGGGAAAAAGGGCATCCTCTTTTTCGACAAGCTCGAAGGGTGGGATGGCGGCACGGGGCACATCTCTCTTTGGGACGGCACGCGGGTTCTCGATGTCGAGGACGGAGGCGCGGGATACTTCCGCCGCGGGGAACGGCTCTACTTTTGGCCACTTCGTTAGGACGGCGGCCTCACTCCGCGAATCCCGCGGGACGCGCGTCGCGGTTCATCTCCTCCTGGAACATCACCGCCATGCCCCGCAGCTTGCGCACCATCGGACCGCGCACCGGCGTGGTTTCCCCGGGATCTTTCGAGAGATCGTAGAGGGTCGGAGCGGGAGAGAGAAAGAGTTTGAACGGGCCGGATCGCACGGCGGCGAGCTGGCCCTCGCTGCCGTGGTAGAAAAAGGCGTCCCGGTATTCCGCGCGGGTGAAGAGTTCTTTCCATTCGCCTACGGGCTCCCAGCGACGGCGCAGCGGCACCCGTGCATTGAGCGAGAGCTCCGCCTCCGGCGCGGGAATCGAATCCGCTTTCCCGAGCAACAGCGGTGCCAGATCGCGCCCATCGAGGATGCGATCGTCCGGCACGCGGATGCCGGCGAGGCTGGCGAGCGTCGGATACCAGTCCATCGCATTCACCACCCCGGAGTGCTCGCGTCCCGCGACGATGCCCAGACCGGGTCCCCAGGCGATCGCGGGCACGCGGATGCCGCATTCCCACGTCGTGAGTTTGTTTCCCTTCATCGCCTGCTCCGCCGTGCGCCCCGGTCCGCGCCCGTTGTCGCTGAGGAAAAGGACGACGGTGTTTCCGGCCAGACCGGTATCCGTCAGCGCGTCGATGAGTCGACCGGTATGGAAATCGAGCTCCTCGATCGCGTCGCCGTATTCACCCCACGCCGAGCGCCCCCGGAAATCCTCACCCACGCCGACGGGCTCGTGGAGCATCGTGTGGGGCAGGTAAAGGAAGAAGGGTTTCTCCTTCGAGGCGGTGACAAAGCGGATCGCTTCATCCGTGTAGAGGCGCGTCAGCTCCGCGGGATCCGCAGGACGTTTCACCACCTCGCCGTCACCGCGCACGAGAGGCACGCCCTCTTCGCCGAAGTAGATCGTCTCCACCGCATCGAGGTTGTGGAGCAGGCCGAAGTATTCGTCGAAGCCCTGCTGCCGCGGGAGAAATTCGGGGTGATCGCCGAGATGCCATTTGCCGATGCAGGCGGTCGCATATCCCGCGTCGCGGAAAAGCTCCGCCATCGTGAGTTCGGAGGGATGCAGGCCGCGTTTGGAATCCGCCCGCTGCACCCAGACCTCCATCCCGATGCGGCGGGGATAACATCCCGTCAGCAAGCCCGCGCGCGAGGGCGAGCAGATGGCAGCGGCCGCATAATGGTCGGTGAAACGCATCCCGTCGGCGGCGAGGGCGTCGATGCGGGGCGTCTTCACCTCCGTCGCTCCGTAGCAGGCGAGGTCGTAGTAGCCGAGATCATCGACGAGGATGACGATCACATTCGGCGGCGGTGCGGCGGCTCCCGGCCGGGCGGTGAGAGCCATGAGACAGGCGGCGAGGGAGAGGATCCGGAATTTCATAGATTTCGTTTCATCCCACCTTCGCGCCCGCGACTCCGAGGCGCTTCGCGTCGGCGAAGCGTTCGTCGAGCCAGTCGAGATGGGTCGTGGTGATGAGCTTCTGCGACGCCGCCGGCCAGTTCGCCATGAGGGCGTTGCGCCGCCCCGGATCGAGCTCGCCGAAGACGTCGTCGATCAACATCACCGGCGCTTCCTGCCGCGTTTCGAAAAAGAGATTCGTCTGTCCCAGCTTCAGGGCGAGGGCGACGGTCCGCTGCTGGCCTTCGCTGGCGAACTTCGCCGAAGGCATGCCGTTGAGGAGGAGGGAAAGGTCGTCGCGATGGGGGCCGGCCGCGGTCTGGCGTTTGCGCAGCTCCTCATCGCGCTTCGATTCGAGCAGGGCGAGGAGGTCGTCGCCCGCGCCGCTCGCACTTTCGTAGCGCAATGTCAGGATCTCGCCGGAGCCGCTGATGCGGGTCTGGGCGTCGGCGGCGCGGGGCTGGAGCTGCTCGACGAGGACGCGCCGCGCGCTCGAGAGGACCTGACCGTAATCGTGGAGGAGGCGCGAGTAGGCATCGATCTGCGCCCACTTCGGCGAGGCGTCGCGCTTCAACAGGTAATTGCGCGAACGCAGCGCCTTCTCATAAGCCCGCAACGCCTCGCGGTAGCCCGGGTAAAGCTGCGAGGCCATGAAGTCGAGAAAACGCCGCCGACCGTCGCCGCCGCCGCGGACGAGGGCGAGGTCGTCGTTTGCCATCCACACGACGAGGGCGCTGTGGCGGAGGTAGTCGGACGCGCTCTTCTGCGCCTCGCCATCGACGAGCAGCTTGCGCCCCGTCTCGCGGTATTGGAGGCGCAGCTCGGATTCGTTGACGCCCGTGAGATTGCCGCCGACCGCGAAGGCCTTTTCCGAAAAGCGGATGCATTCCCCGAGAGTCGTCGTGCGCGGGCTTTGCAGGCGCAGGAGCACGCAGGAGGCTTCGAGGATCGAGGTCTTGCCCTGGGCGTTGTTGCCATGGAACAAGGTGACGCCCGGCGCCAATTCGAGCCGCAGGGACGCGAAGCAGCGGAATTGATTCAGGTTGAGCGAACGGAGCACCATGGGCGGGCCGCAATCAACAGGGTACGGTCCGCGAATCAACCGGGTTCGGTCAAAAAAGCGGGGGCACCATCCGGGCGTCGAGGGCTTCCCATTCGCGGACGAGCTCCTCGACGATGCCGGGTTTCTCGCCAGCGAGATCCTGGCTCTCGCCGGGATCTTCCGCGAGATCGTAGAGCTGCCAGGGGCCGGGCTGGCCTTTCTGACCTGCCCGCACCAGTTTCCAATCACCTTTTCGCAGAGCCGCCTGTGGCCCGACGCGCCAGTAGAGTTGCTCGTGGGGAGTCCCGGCCTTTTTCCCGGTGAGATAGGGCATCAGGTCGACGCCGTCGGTAGGTCCGGGTTCCGCGATTCCGGCGAGAGCGAGCGCGGTGGGAAACCAATCGAGCGAACTCACCGGCTCATCGTAGACACGACCCGCCGGCATCTTCCCCGGCAGGCTCGCGAAGCAGGGCACGTGGATGCCGCCCTCGAGGAGCGATCCCTTTTCCCCGCGCAGGGGACCGTTGCGGCTCGTCAGCTCGCGCACGGGACCGCCGTTGTCGCTGAGAAAAACGACGAGGGTGCGCTCGCGGACACCCGCCTTCTCGATCGCCGCGAGGACGGTGCCGACGCCTTCGTCGAGCTGTGCGAGCATCCCTGCGAAGATCCGGCGCTGGATATCCCCGAGGTGGGCGAATCGCGCGAGGTAGGTCTCGTCGGCCTGCAACGGACTGTGGACCGCGTTGTAGGCGAGATGGAGGAAGAAGGGCCGCTCCGATCCGCAGCGGGAGATGAAGGCCGCAGCTTCGCGCGAAAAGGCGTCGGTGAGGTTCGCGGACTCCTCGACCGGCTGGCCGTTGCGGAAGAGCGGATTGTCGGCGTCGTAGTCCGGCTCGTTGCGGCCGAGGTGATCGGAGTAGATGAGACGGCCGTCGGCCGAAGTCCAGCGACCGGTCGCGCCGCCCGGCAGGGTTTTGCGCCGGAGCCAGGTCGTCATGCCCTCGTAGGGAGCGGGACGGTAGTAGCGGCCCTCGTGGAGAAAGCCGTAGAATTCATCGTAGCCGCGGCGCAGGGGATGAAAGGGCGCGGTGCCACCGAGGTGCCATTTGCCGATGAGGGCGGTGGTGTAGCCGGCCTCGTCGCGGAGGCGGTCGGCGAGGGTCTTTTCGGAGGCGGGCAGGCCGATCCCGGGCTCCTCGTTGCGGGGACCGATGGGATTGAACTCGAAGCCGAAACGCGTCTGGTAACGCCCCGTGATCATCCCCGCCCGCGAGGCCGCGCAGAAGGGGGCGGTGACGTAGGCGTTCGTGAAACGGACCCCGTTCTTCGCGATGGAATCGAGGTGGGGCGTGGGCACGTCGGTGGCGGGATCCTGCGCCGAGGTTTCCCCGTAACCGAGATCGTCGGCGATGACGAGGACGACGTTGGCGGGTGGGTCGGCGGCGGCGAGTGGGAGAGCAAGAGCAAGGAAAAGGAGCACCGTCGGTTTCATGGGGCGAGGGTAGCGGGAGCCGCGCGGCAAGGCAAGACGGCTTCGCGGTGGCGACGTGGACGTCACCACTACCCATGACACGACGCGTCGCTCCGCTTCACCAACTCTTCGACAAATCCGGCACCGTCTCCTTCACGATCGCGAGGATGTGGCCTCGCTCCGCCTCGCCGAGATGGGCGAACTCGGGCCAGTCGGCGGGTTTGGTGAGAATGCCGTGGAGCTGTTCGAGGATGCGGGTGCGGATCGCCCCGGGCAGGGTGGCGAAGGCCTCGGAATAGATAAGGTGGCTGCAGCGGTACTTCATGAGCCGCTCGTAGAGCCGGAAGTCACGCAGCGAGCGGCCCCCGGCGCTCTTCTTCCGCCCTCCTTCGAAGGCGGTCTGGAAGCTGCCCGTGCCTTCGATCCCGCCGGGCAGGGGCACTTCCTCGACGTAAAGCATCTCCTTCAGCACCTTCGTGGCGAGACGCTGCAGGATGCGCTCGTTCGTCTCCGAGAGCGGGGCATCGACGGGCTCGCCGAAGGCCTTCTGCATCTCGGTATGGCGGTGCAGGGTCGCCTGCGTCGTGAGATTCGCCTCGACGAGCAGGTTGTGTACGCCGACCTGGTGCTCGAGGGTCATGAGGGCGACGACATCGCTCTGGCCGCCGCCCGGGTAAGGCTCGCATCCGAAGAGTTCGTCGAGCTTCAGCACGCGGCCCTCGGCGAGCCGCTGCAGCTCCACCCCCGGGCCTCCCGGGGCGGCCTGGGCGAGGGCGTTGCCGAGGTGCTCGCGCTGCTCCACCGAGCCGGTGACATACCAGCCGCCCCACCGCTCCTCGATCGGGCTGTTCTGCCGCGTGTGGAAGGTCCCCGCTTCGAAGAGCGGCAATCCCGTGGCGGTGGGATAGACCGATCGCACCATCAGGCCGGGCAGGTCGTGATTCGAGGAACCCGCGTGGCAGTTCAGGCAGGAACGCTCGCGCACCAGCGCCGGTGGCGTGCCCGGCTCGCGCTCGGTCAGCTTGATGAGGTGGAAGACCATCCCGATGCGCGGGTCGAAGCTCGCGGCCTCGATCTCGCCACCCTGCACCCAGCCCAGGTAAAGATCGTCGGAGAAATAGATCGCCCGCGGCGTCTCGGGGGCGATGCGGCTGTTCTGCGCGCTCGTTTTCGAAAAGACAAGCACCTGCGACTCGGCCGGCACCTCGAGCTTCTCCAACAACTCGTCGAGCACCTCGCGGTGGGTGCCGTTGCAGAGCACCGGATTGTCCTTGGCCCCGGCGAAAAAGCGCGTCAGCCGGTTGTCGGGCTCGGTCTCGTGGTAATGGATCGGCGCCCGCTCGTAGATCGGGTCGAAGGCCTGCGCCATCCACGGTCCGCCGAGAAGGACCGCGATCGCTCCGGAAAGGAAGTTCGCCTGCATGATTAAAGCTATATTTGAAATATAGTTTATCTCCTCCGCGATCAAGCCATTCGCACCCCCGACGAAAGGGCTTTCGGTCTATGATTACAAAGCCCCGGCACGTTTGTAGTCGTAAGGCAGGACGGGATGTGGTGCAATGGCGTCGTCCCGGTCCGGGATTCTTCGTCTCTCTCCAACCCTCACCCTTGTTTTGCCATGGAAGTGCTTGAAACGCTCTGTGTCGCCCTCGGATTCGCGACCCTCGCCGGTCTGAATCTCTATCTCGTCGTCCTCGTCACCGGTCTCGCCATCAACCAGGGCTGGGTCGATGTCTCGTCGACTTATCCGGATCTCATGGTCCTCGGGGATCCGCTCGTGATCACCGCCGCCGGGATTTTCTTCTGCCTGGAGTTCTTCGCCGACAAGGTGCCGTGGGTCGACTCGCTCTGGGATTCGGTCCACACCCTCATCCGTCCGGTCGGCGGCGGTCTCCTCGCGATCCACACCCTCGGGCCCACCGATCCCGGCTTCGATGTCGTCGTCGCCATGCTCGCGGGAGGCACCACCTTGGTCGCCCATGGCTTCAAGTCGGGCACCCGCCTCGCCCTCAATGCCTCGCCCGAGCCGGTCACGAACATCGTCGCCAGCGTCGGCGAGGATATCGCCGTGCTCGGCGGCCTCACTCTCATGAGCGTGAATTCCATCCTCGCGGCGGTCGTCTTCCTCATCTTCCTCGGCTTCAGCCTTTATCTCACCCCGAAGCTTTTCCGCCGCATCAAGGCCTTCTTCTGGCTGCTCTCGCGCAAGCTCGTCTCCTTCGTCTCGCGGGCCGATGAGGCGCTCCTCTACGCGGGCCTCACCTCCTCGGAAGATCAGAAGCTGGGTGCCTCGCTCGGCGGCCGCAAGGCGGATCCCGAATGGTCGGCCAAGGTCGTCGTCGGCTCGGTGAAACGGTTCCCCGGATTCACCCCGATGACCTTCGGTCGCCTCATCGCCGAGGCGAGCCGTCCCGGTCATCTCCACTTCGTGGGACGTCGCTGGTTCCGCCACTATCACGCCGATCTCGCCCTCGACGGACTCGAGATCACGCAGGAGCATCGCTTCCTCAGCGAGGACGTCGTCCTCTACGATCTCGCGGGGACGAAGAAACTCGTCCTGAAGCTGGCCTCGGGTCATGCCGCGATGGCGAACCGCATCGTCGAGAGCCTCCTCTCGCGCCGTGAGGGCCGCATCCCCGGGACGCTCACGCCGGCGGACGTGCAGCCGATGCCCTCGGGCCGGGTCATGCTGGCGGAAAATGCGACCGAGACGCCCGCGGACCGGGTCTGAGAGTTGACGCATCCGTTCCCTCGATCGACGCTACGACGAGCCGGCCTCAAGGTCCGGCTCGTTTGTTTTGATGAAGCGCCTCCCGAACGATTTCCATTGCCCCACCTGCGGCGAGAGCGTCTCGCCCAACGCGAAATCCTGCGGTCGTTGCGGGGCACGCCGCGACGGCTCCGACTGGCTGCGGCCCGAAGCCTACGACGGCCTCGACCTCGGCGAGGATGATTTCGACTACGACGATTTCCTCCGCCGCGAATTCGGCGAAGGGGGAAAAGGCGCGAACTGGTTTTCGAGGATGAATGCCAAAGAACGCTTCTGGTGGTTCACCGCCGTGATCCTGCTCGCCGCTTTTGTCGCGATGGCATTGTCGGGGTGGTGGTGATGGAAGGTAGTCCAGCGCTTCAGCGCGCGAGACGTCCGTCGTGCCGGCTGAAGCCGTGGACGACGTTCGATTGCCGGGACGGGCTTGCCAAAGTAGTCCAGCGCTTCAGCGCGCGAAACGCCCGCCCTGCCGGCTGAAGCCGTGGACGACTTACAATTCTCGGGTCGGGCGGACAAAGTAGTCCAGCGCTTCAGC
>JALRFZ010000423.1 GCA_023253615.1 Verrucomicrobiales bacterium
CAGCACCTCTTCGCCCGCCGCCAGTCCCACTGTCCCCGTCGCGGAAATGGATCCGCTGTTCGTCACGGTACGACCGATCAAAAAGACGTCGCCTCCGATCGCGTTGATCCGCCCGAGGTTCGTCACTCCCTCGCCCACTCCGGTGAAGGTCATGTCGCCACGCGAAAGAAATTCCCCGTTGCTCACATCGAGCGTCGAGAGCACCAGCCCATGCACGTCGATGGTACCCCCGGGACCCACGAGAATGCCGTTCGGGTTGATCACGAACACGTTCCCGTTCGCACGCAACGCCCCGTGGATCGCGCTCGGATCACCCCCCGTGACCCGGTTCAACACGGCCGCGTTGCTGTTCGGCTGCCGAAACTGCGTCAGCTCCCCCGCCTCGATCGAAAAGCTCTCCCAGTCGATGATCGCGTTCTGGCTGTTCTGCCGGATCTGCAGATTGCCACCCGTTCCCGGTCCGATGTTCACGTTCCCATGGACCACGCTGCCTCCGCGGGGATTCGCCATCACCGGAGAGGTCCAGATCGTGAGTCCGGGCAACAGCATCGAGACGACAGCCACCTGGAAACGCGCGGCGCGTCGCAAAATAGCGGCGGCGCTACTCTTGATGGGAGCAGGAGAATTCATTTTCTGAGGGGGGTAAACGGTTTTGCAGGAGGAGAAAGAGGTGGGGGCGACGAGGCAGAGCCTGTGGAATCGTGCGAAATTAGGAACTTTGGACACAAGTGTCCAACATAAATTTGACCTCTTGGATCCATTTTCCCCGGATCATGGAGTGTGACACGCTTTTTTGAGAATCAGCAAATTGGAGATTCCTGGAGTCCGCGAAATCCATGCCGTGATCGCGTGCCACAGGATTGACGGCGCGCATTCTCCAGCTAAACTTCCGCTCGTTTCCGTCGTCCCATCCAAACCATGAGATCGTTCTCCCTACTTCCGTTCGCCGGCATGGTATTACTCTCCTCCGCGGAAGCGGTCGATTATCAGGAGGAAATCCGCCCCATCCTCAACAAGAAGTGCTTCAAGTGCCACACGGGACCAAAAGCGAAGGGAGGTTTGCGGATGGATTCGCTCGACGACTTCGCCAAACGCATCGGCGGAGACGATCCCCTCATCATTCCCGGCGACCCCGGCAAGAGCATCCTCTCGATCAAGGCCGGTCTCCCCGCCTCCGATGGCGAGGCCATGCCCCCACCACCCGCCCGCGAGCGCGGTGCCGAGCCCATGACCGCCGCCGAACTCACCCTCGTACGCCAGTGGATCACCGAAGGTGCCAAGCTCGAGCCGGGCGATGCCTCGGCCACCCCCACCGCGGCGCCGACCACTCCCGCACCCGGAGCCGCCCCCATGGTCGCCGAGCTGCACGATTGGAGCAATACCGGCGGAGGCTCGCTCAAGGCCTCCTTCGTGGCGATGAACGGTGCCAACGTCACCCTGCGCAGGGAAGACGGCACCCAGTTCGACTATCCCCTCGCCAATCTCAGCGCCGGGAGCCAGGCCCTCGCGAAGAAACTCGCCGGCCAGTAAGATCGCCGGGGCCTGCGGGCCCACGCCGGAGTCACGCCGACTCCGGCAGGAAGGTGGGCATCACGATGCCCGCCACCGGTTGCAGCGCCCCCCGCACCTGACCGAGGTGCAGCTCGCAATTCCTCGCCCCCAGCGAATACGCCGTGGCGATCAGCTGTTTCTCGCCCGAGGGCAGGAGGAAAACCACCGTCTTGCCTCGGAAGCGATCGAGCTGCGCGCGCAGCAGCGCCTCCGCCGCGCCCTCCGTCGTCATCACTCCGGGGCCGATCATCTTCGTCGCGGCATGATCGACCGAGACGAGGAAACCCTCCACCTCGCCGTCCTCGCCTTCGGCCACGAGCGTCTTCCAGATCCCCGTGCTGTTTTCGATGAAATAGCAGTAGTCCTTCTCGCGCGAGATCCCGCTGACCTCGAACTCGAGCCGCCCCATCGCGAGCAGATCCGAAGGCCCCGCCTCGCGCACCGTTGGCAGGCCTTCCGTCGAGACCTCCGCCAAACCGTTTTCCGGCACCGTGAGGATCATGTCCTGATACAGGCAGAAGGGCGAAAAACCGTGGCGGTTGTAGAGTGAATAGGAATCGAGATTCAGCGCGCTCGAGACGAGCCGCAGCGGCAGGTCGCGTTGCTCCGCCTCATCGATGATCCGCCCGAGCAAACGCCCCGCGATCCCGTGCCCGAAGTAGTTCGGATGCACGTTCATGATCCCGAGGGAGACGTGTGTCTCCCGGGGATGGAAAAAGCAGGACCCCGCGATCATCCCGGTGCGCTGGTTCTCGATCACGATGGCGCAGTCGGGATCGAGATCCTCGTAGACCTCGCAAAAGATCCGGCAATCCTCGGGGCGGCATTGGAAAATGGGATGCCCCAAACGCTCGCGGTACCAGGCGTTCGTGGAGAGGAAAATCAGTTCGGCGACGGCGTCGAAATCGGCCGTCTTCATCGCGCGTAGTCGGAACATCACTCCCGTGTAGCGAAACCGGACGATTTGATCAATCGAAATGTGGCTGCGACTTCAGTCGCAGGTTCGGATGGGGCCCCGAGTCTCCGCCGTTCGACTGAAGTCGAAACCACCTTCCACAATGTGGCTGCGACTTCAGTCGCAGGTTCGGATCGCTCCCAGTCTCCACCGTTAGACTGAAGTCGAAACCACCTTCCTGACGAAAACCAGTCACCCGCCGATCATCCACCAGACTTTCCCTGCAGTGATCGCGCTCGCCGGAAACGCCGGATCACCCGCCAGCACTTCCTTCGCCCGGGCGTGTTTGTTCGCCCCGTTCACGAGAAAGAGCACCTCGCGCGAGGCCGCGATCAGCGGATAGGTGAAGGTGATGCGCCACGTGTCGAGCTGCGGCACGTGGTTTTCGATCACCCAACGCTCTTGTTCCCCGAGCGCCGTCGTGCCCGGAAAAAGCGAGGCCGTGTGACCATCGTCGCCCATACCCAAGAGGGTCAGGTCGTGGACAAAACAGGGTTCACCCGCCAGCTTCGCGAGCTTGCGCAGATGGGTCTCGCAGCGCTCCGCCGCCTCCGCCGGAGGCAACTCACCGCAGATGCGCAGGACATTCGCCGGACGGATTCCCGAGGGATCGAGCAGCGCCTCCTTCACCATCCGGTAATTGCTCTGGGCATGATCCGGCGGCACGGGACGCTCATCGCCGAAAGTCAGCATCACCCGCTCCCAGTCGATCCCCGGCCAGGCCGCGAGCACCGCATAAACCGGCGCCGGCGTCGAGCCACCGCAAAGACTGAGCCGAAAAACCCCGCCTCCCGCCTGCTTCGCCAGAATCCGCTCCGCAATGAAAGCCGTCGCCTCCCCCACAAAGTCCCCAGGATAAATCACTTCCGCTTCCATCATGCAATACTCCAATACTCCACCACTCCACTCCCCCCTCACATCACCATCCCGCCGTCCACCGTCAGGACCTGCCCCGTGATGTAGCGCGCTTCCTTCCCGGCGAGGAAGATC
>JALRFZ010000606.1 GCA_023253615.1 Verrucomicrobiales bacterium
AATGTTCCGCTCAAGAAACGTGATCGCCTGAATTCGGCCCCGCAGGTAATCAATCAGGACATCCGTATCGACCAGCATTTCTCAAAATCGGTCAAACTCTTCCCGAATAACCTCAAGATCGAGATCGTCCCGATCACCCCAGATTCCGCAACCAGCCCGGAAACGCCCCAAGCGATCCGGGGGTCCTAGGCGCAACAAATATTGGTCAATGGCTTCGCGAATGACCTCGCTTTGCTTTCTTCCCGTGTTCGCCGCCACCTTTGCAACCCCTTGGGCCTCGAGTGAGGTAAGGTAAATCTGGGTCCGCTTCATACATCATAATGTATCTTTCGAGGATCCATCTCGTCAAGGCATAGATTCACCGTTGCAATCCTCCAGCCACCGCTCCACCTCCGCGATATCGGTCAGATCCTCGACCAGTCCGTCCGGACGCCCTTTCTCCAGTTCCTCCCGGCTCGCTGCTCCCGTGGCGACGGCGAGGACCCTCGCTCCGAACGCCCGCGCACAGGCGATGTCGCGGAGGGTGTCGCCGATCACGACGATGTCCTCTGGTGCGAATTCCTCGCCGAAGAAGACCGCGGCCCGCCGGTGCGCGATGGGGCCGAGCTCATTGCGATCGTGGTGATCGTCGCCGTAGGCACCTGCCTCCAGCGAAAAATGGTGGTCGATCCCGAAGTGGCGCAGCTTGATGCGGGCGCCCTCGCGCAGATTGCCGGTGAGGACGGCGACCCGGTGCTCGCCACGAGCCGAGAGCCGGGCGAGCAAATCAGTCACCCCGGGCAGAACGCGGGCTTTTCCGATGACCGAGTGGGCCGCGAGGCCCTGCTCGAGCCTCACCGTGTAGGCGCTGAAGAAGCGATTGCGATGCTCCGGGTGATCGTCGAGCCCGAAGTGCTCGAAAAGCCCCATCGCGACTCCGTGATCGGTGGCCCCACCCAGCTCGAGAGGAGGGAATTCCTCCTCGCGATGCTGCGGAAAGGCCTCGTGAAAGCCATCCCGCAAGGCCGTGAGCCCGGCACCTCCCGTATCCACGAGGGTGCCGTCGATGTCGAAGAGGAGGAGCTTGCGCGGACCTTTCAAACAGACTTCACGGGATCACTTGTCGTCGTCTTCGGAGACGGAGGCGTCATCGCCGTCCGCATCCTCGTCGTCGTGATCGTAATCCTCGTCGTCGTCGTCGTCATCGTCGTAGGCATCCATCGCGGCGTCGGCCTCGGTGAGATCGACGTGCTCGCCATCCTTGCGGAATTTGCGCCGCTGTTTTTCGGCGGGCAAGGGCGAGACCATCATGAGGATGTTCCGGTTGTTCAGCTTGGGCTCGAGATCGATGTGGGCCATGCCGGAGAGGTCGTGCTTCACCTTCTCCATCAGGTCGAACCCGAGTTCCTTGTGCGCCATCTGGCGTCCCTTGAACTGGAGCTGGATGCGGACCTTGAAGCCATGGGCGAGGAAATCCTCGGCGTGCATCATCTTGATCGCATAATCGTGCGGATCGATGTTGACGCGGAATTTGACCTCCTTCTCCCGCTTTTTCGGCTTGTCGGACTTCTTCTGCTTCGACTGCTCGTATTTGAACTTCCCGTAGTCGACGATGCGGCACACGGGCGGCTTCGCGTTGGGAGCGATCTCGACGAGATCCAGGCCGAGTTCCTTGGCCTTGTTCAGGGCCTTCCAGGTCGGCAGGACCACGTTGTGCTCTCCGTAGATCACTCGGATCTCCGGACAGCGGATCTTGTCGTTCACCCGCGTCCTTGGTGGACGGGGCCGGCGTTTCATGGGTTGGCTAGCGATGGCAGTATACCTCCGGCAGGTTTGGGGTTGGGCATTGCCCCCGGATCGGATCCGGAAGGCGAAAGGGAATCGGCACCGGGAGGCACCGGGATTCAGACAAAGGTGACTGGAGCACGCTCGTCATAAGGAACGCGAACGAATCTCCGCGACGACCTTGTCGCGGAACTCGCCGACGGCGACAGCGCCTTCGTCGCCGCGCTCGCGGTGACGGACGGAAACCTGATTCAATTCCTGTTCTTTTGCGCCGATGATCAACATATACGGAATCCGCTCCAACTGGGCAAGACGAATTTTCGCCCCCACCTTGTCGCTGGAATCGTCGATCGTCACCCGCACCCCCTCGGCACGGAGGGTGTCGACGACCTCGCGGGCGGCGGCGTCGAACTTTTCCGAGATCGGCAGCACCCGCACCTGCTCGGGCGAGAGCCAGGTCGGGAACTTGCCGGCGAAGTGCTCGATGAGGACGCCGACAAAACGCTCCATCGAGCCGAAGGGCGCCCGGTGGATCATCACGGGACGATGCGGCGCGTTGTCCGGTCCGATGTATTCGAGGCCGAAGCGTTCGGGGAGATTGTAATCGACCTGCACCGTGCCGAGCTGCCATTCGCGGCCGATCACGTCCTTCACGACGAAGTCGATCTTCGGTCCGTAGAAAGCGGCTTCGCCCGGCTCTTCGGTGAAGGCGGTGCCCAGGGTCGCGGCGGCCTCGCGCAAGGCGGCTTCGGCACGGTCCCACTTTTCGGGATCGCCGACATACTTGCTCGAATCGGGATCACGGAGCCCCACCCGGACCCGGTAATCATTCATCCCGAGCGTGCCGAGGACGATCTTCACCAGCTCGAGACAGCCGATGATTTCATCGCGTACCTGCTCTTCGGTGCAGAAAAGGTGGGCGTCGTCCTGCGTGAAACCGCGGACGCGCGTCATGCCGCCGAGCTCGCCCGACTGCTCCCAGCGGTAGACCGTGCCGAACTCGGCGAGGCGCACCGGGAGGTCGCGGTAGCTGTGGTGATTGCTCTGGAAGATCTTGATGTGATGCGGGCAATTCATCGGCTTCAGGAGGAAGCCGTCGATCTCGCCGGACTCGAGACGGTTGGAGAGTTCGCCGCAGCCGCAACCTTCCTCGGCGAGTGCCTTGAGGCTTTCGCGCTCGACCACCGGAGGGAACTGCGACTCCGCGTAATACGGGAAGTGCCCCGAGGTGCGGTAAAGCCCCAGCTTGCCGATGTGGGGGGTGAAGACCTGGCTGTAACCCTGCCGCTCGAGATGCTCGCTGATGAATTTCTGAAGTTCCAGCCGCACCACCGATCCCTTCGGTTTCCAAAGGATCAGCCCCTGCCCCACCGCCTCGTCGATGTGGAAGAGATCGAGCTCTTTCCCGATCTTGCGGTGATCGCGCTGCTTCGCCTCTTCGAGCCGCACGAGATGCTCCTCGAGCTCGGTCTTGTTTTTGAAAGCGGTGCCGTAGACGCGCTGGAGCTGCGGATTCGCCGCGTCGCCCCTGTAGAAGGCGCTCGCCACGCTCATCACCTTGAAGGCCTTGCAGTTCCCGGTGCGCGGGACGTGGGGTCCGGCGCAGAGATCCCAGAAGTCGCCGTTCTTGTAGAGCGAGATCGCCTCGCCCTCGGGGATGTCATTGAGCAGATCGACCTTGAAACGACTCGGCACCCCGCGATCGCCGAGAGCGGCGAGGCGGCCTTTTTGGGCGAGTTCGAAGGCTTCGGCGCGGGAGACCTCGACCTTTTCAAAGACCTGGTTCTCCTTCACGATCCGCGTCATCTCCTCCTCGATCTTCGGGAAATCATCGGGGGTGATGCGATGGGAAAGATCGACATCATAGTAGAAGCCGCTTTCCACCGGAGGGCCCGCCGCGAACTGGGCATCGGGCCAGAGTTTGGCGATCGCGGTCGCGAGGACGTGGGCGGTCGAGTGCCGCAGGCGCTCGAGGTCGGACATTTGCTCGCGCTCTTCGAGCGTTTTTCGCTGGGGCTCTGGGGAATCCGGCATGGGACAGGGAAGTTTGGAGCCCGTAACCTATCCACTTTACGCGATTTACCAAGAGGAATCCTGATCGGGGGCGCCCGCGGCAAGGCGACCGTTTCGTCCCGGAAGCCTCACCCGGCCAGACAGCCCGGACAATCCTGCACCCAGTGGGCGCCACCCAGCTCGACCAGATCCGGACGCGAGATCGCATGCGAGGGACGTCCCTCGGCGGGCTCGCAACGCGGGGCGAAGGCGCACCCGTCCGCCGCGCGGGCGAGATTCGGCGGCAGGCCGGGGATGGTGTGGAGCACCGCTCCCTTCTTCTGCAGCGCGGGAATGGATCGCTGCAAAGCCCGGGTATAGGCGTGGCGCGGCGTTTCAAAAAGAGCCGCGACCGGGGCGCGCTCGACGAACCGGCCGGCATACATCACGTTGACATAATCGCAAACCTCGGAGACGACGGCGAGATCGTGGGTGATGAAAATGACCGCGGTGCCGAGCTCCTCCTGACGTGCCTTGATCAGATCGAGGACCTGCCGCTGGATCGTGACATCGAGCGCCGTGGTCGGCTCGTCGGCGATGAGGATCTCGGGACGCGTGATCAGCGCCATCGCGATCATCACCCGCTGCCGCATCCCGCCGGAAAACTCGTGCGGGTAGGAGTGGATGCGGGAGGAAGGATCGGGGATGCCGACGGCGGCGAGCTCGTCGATGGCGCGGGCGAGCGCCTCCTTTTTCGAGATCCCTCCTTTCAGCAGGAGAGGTTCGACGAGCTGCGTCGAGATCCGCAGGTAGGGATTGAGCGAGGTCATCGGATCCTGGAAAATGAATCCGATGCGGCTGCCGCGGATTTTCCTCAATTCCGGCTCCGCGAGTTGCAACAGATCGATCCCGCTGAAACGCGCCGTGCCCCCTTCGATGCGACCCGGCGGCATGGGAATGAGCCCGAGCAGGGAATAACAGGCGACCGATTTTCCCGAACCGGATTCCCCGACGATGCCCACGGTCTGCCCCGCCTCGACCTCAAAGGAAATGCCGTCCACCGCCCGGACGATCCCGTCGCGGGTGTGGAATGAGGTCTTCAGATCGCGGACTTCGAGCAAAGGCATGGGTCACGGGTCACGGGTCACGGGTCACGGGTGCGGAAGCGGGAGCGGTCGGCTCGGCAGATGACCCGGTTGCCGGAGCAGTTGCCGATTCGGTTGCCGGAGCCGGATCGGCGGGGGTGGGCGTGGTCGCGGCGGCTTTGGCGGCCTCCTGTTCGGCCTTCTTTTTGGCGATGAGATCCTCCCAGCGGTGGAGGGAGTAGCCTTCACCCAGCCCCCCGATGTCGGCGAGCAGGGCGGAACATTTCTGGTGCCAGGCCTCCAGATCGGGGGGGCCTTTTTTCTCGTCGGCGCTGCCCGGGAAGATCAGGTAGGTGACGATGAGGTCGCTGACAGGCCGGTTGTAGGGCGAGGCCTTCGGATTGATCTGGCGGGCGACGCGCAGCGAGGCTTCGCCGAATTTCCAGCTCGGTCCCGCGTCGCCGGCGATGGCGGGGTAGAGCTGGCCATCGTGCACCACCACGGCGTGATCGCCGATGGCGGGGCCGAACTCGTTTTCATCACGCCGCCCCAGCAGCGAGAGCGGGATGACGATGAAAGGATCGGCCTCGGCGATGAGATAGCTCCGCGCCTTCAGGTCGGCGACCTTCGGCTTGTATTCCTCGATCTGGGCGCGGAGGTAGCGGTTCCGCTCGATGCTCAGACCGGGGACCGCGAACTCTTTCTCGTATTCCTTCAGCTTGGTTTCCCATCTCGCGAGGAGCGGATTCGGCACGCTCGTGCGCTTCGGCCACCCGTAGCTGGTGAAGGGCTGGTAGAACTGCGACATCGAGATGTAATCGTCGAGCCCCGGCCAGCGGTCGCCGTCGGACCCGTCCGAGACCACGTCCATCTCCCCTTGGGCGAGGAGCAGCTTCCGCCCCGTGCCCGGATGCTTCGCCTGCAGGATCGTCTCGAGATCGTAGAGATTGTGCCGCGAGAGGATCTCGTCGATGCGGGTGACGTTCTGCTGGATCCGTTCGGTCTTGAGGTTGTAGAGGTGGTGGAAGAAGGGCGAGACCTCGGCGGCATCGACGAGGGTGTTGAAATCCTTCAGCATCTTCGGGAGATGGGCGTTGATCGCGGCGAGTTCGGCGGCGGATTCGTTCGGCTTCGGCACCGTCAGGCGCACCTTCATCTCGATCCCGTAGCTGGATTCGCTCTCGCGCTCCTTCACCGCGGTGTCGCCCGGGGTGGTGACCACCTCGGTCTTCACGGGGATGTCGCTCCAGAGTTTCGCGACATCGACCTTTTTCCATTCCACGTAGCCTGAGGGCAGCGGCGGCTTCACCTCGACGATCTTTTCGACGATCTTTTCCACGGGCACTTTGACGATCTTTTCCACCTCCACGATCCGCTCCTTCGCCGGCTCGTCGGCGGGCCGCACCCGGGCGGGCGCGTCGCCGCCGCCCGTCGATCCACCGAGCCACAAGATGATGGCCCGTTTCAAGGCCGGACCGTTCCCGGTGAATTTCACCACGGCGAGAGCGGTGCCGAGGGCGATGGCACCCAGCAGCACCATCCACGCGAAGTGGGTGAGAAACCCGCCCCCGGAGCGCTTGCGAGGCGATCGTCTTCCCGACCCGGGTTTCGGCACGTCGAAAAACTCTTCCTTGTCGTTCATCACTTCGAGGCTAGATCATCGCAGGGAACCACGCCCCGGACAAGTGGAATGCACGCCCTTTCCCCAACCTTGCCACCCTTACCCCGCTCCCGATGATCATCCAGCCCCGCGATGCCCAGCGCCCCTTCACCACGGCGGACGGATCCACGATCCGCAGCCTCCTCGATCGCACGAACGCCCCCGTGTCGAACCAGAGCCTCGCCGAAGCGAGCCTGCCGCCGGGTGGCTCGACGCAGCGGCACCACCACCGCCTCAGCGAGGAGTTCTATTACATCCTCGAAGGCACCGGAACGATGGAGATCGACGGGGAAACGCGCAAGGTCGCACCCGGTGACGCCATCCTCATCCCCGCAGGAGCCTGGCATCAAATCCGGTGCGAAGAAAGTGGCGACAGCCTGCGGTTTTTGTGTTGTTGTGCCCCGCCCTACTCGCACGACGACACTTATTTTTCGTAGAAATCCCGAAAGGCTCGCCTAAAGTGCGCGTCTCATCGGTCCTCAACGCCTCCTCCACATGAACCGTCTTCTTCCCGCCCCTCTCCTCGCGCTGCCATTCCTGCTCACCGCCTGTACGCCCGCGGACCGCTTTTCCGTCGGGGGCGTGCCCGGCTGGATCGCCGATGGCGCCAAGCTCGAGAGCGAGCCCGCCCCGCTGCGTCCCGATCCCGCCATCATCGCCCACGAGGACGAGTCCGGGCCGGTCGCCTTCGAACTGATCACCGACCGCCGGGTCTACCCCGCTCCGCCGGTGAGAAAGACCAAGAAGGTTTCCACGACGGATCCGATCGAACGGGGCCGCGACGCGCGGATCCGCCGTCTCGTGCGTTGATTTTCGCGGCAGACGCACTCCGCCCCGGCCATGTCGAGCTATTCCCGTTTCCGGACCCGCATCCCGGTGCGACCGGACGACATCGACATGAACCGGCATGTCCACAATTCGAAATACTCCGACTATGTCCTCGCCGCCCGCTACGACCAGATGGAGCGCTGCTACGGCATGGCGATGGATGCCTTCCTCGAACGCGGACTGAGCTGGGTCGTGCGCGCCTCCTACATCGAACACAAGCGGCCCCTCCGCCTCGGCGACATCGCCGAAGTCGAGACCGCCATCGCCGCGATCGGGAAGCACGGCGTGAAAGTCGAGTTCGAGATCCTGAAAGAAGCCGATGGCAAGACGGTCGCGAAAGGCTGGTTCGATTACACCCTCGTCTGCGTCGCGAAAGGACGGCCCCAGATCATTCCGGGGGATGTCGCCGCGATTTATTCCATTTGATCCGATTTCCTGACATTCACCCCCATGACCCGCGAAGAAGCGATCGATAAAATCGAAGGAGCCTGCAAGATCATCGCTCTCGAGATGATGAAAGTCACCCCCGCCGCCCGTCACCTCGGCGACGAGGAGACAACGGCCGATGTCGTCAAGGCCGCCTACCAGCTCACAATCGAACTCGAGGTGATCAAAAAAAAGCTGATCAAGCTGAAAGGGCGCGACGATTCGGCATTGCTTTGAAAACCCCGCGCGGTTAGAAAGCGGGAGAACCCGCTTTTATCCCATGACCCCCGCCCCCCGGCTCCGCCGTCCCACCGTGACCGCGATCTTCGCGGCCGTTTCCTCAGCGTCCCTGCTCCTCGCGCAAGCG
The DNA here is from genome assembly GCA_023253615.1 of Verrucomicrobiales bacterium. Classification (GTDB taxonomy): domain Bacteria; phylum Verrucomicrobiota; class Verrucomicrobiia; order Verrucomicrobiales; family DEV007; genus Arctic95D-9. The sequence continues at coordinate 8,123 of JALRFZ010000606.1, forward strand.
CCCGCCCCCGCGCCGAAAGGCCAGCCGAAATCGCAGCCGGCCCCGCCCCCGGTCGTAGATCACCTCGGCATCAAGCTCATCCCGCAGCCGGGCATCCAGATCAAGGCGGAAGACCGTGCCGAACTCGAAGCCGGTGTGACTTCGCTCGGCAAAGAGATCGAAGCACTCCGCGGATCGCTCGCGGGCCGTGCCGATCAGCTCGCCCTCCTCCCCGACATCGAGATTTTTCACAAGGCCGTCGACTGGGCCCTGCGCTACAACGAGTTCTTCGAGGCGAAACAAGTCGAGGTCGCCCGCAAACTACTCGCCCTCGGCCAACAACGGGTCGCGGAATTGAAAGCCGGTCAGCCCGGCTGGCTCGATGATACCGGACTCGTCGTGCGCGGTTATCGCTCCGCGATCGATGGCTCGGTGCAGCCCTACGGCATGGTCGTGCCCGAAGACTGGAAGCCGGGTGAAACGACGGGACGTCGACTCGATTTCTGGTGTCACGGTCGGGGAGAAAAATTGAGCGAGCTCGACTTCCTCAACCAACGCCTCACCAATGTCGGTGAATTCAATCCCGCCGGGGCCTTCACCCTGCATCTCTACGGACGCTACTGCAACGCCAACAAGTTCGCCGGCGAGATCGATCTTTTCGAAGCGCTCGACCACGCCGGCGGTTCCTATCCCATCGATGCGAACCAACTCGTCATCCGCGGCTTTTCCATGGGCGGCGCGGCCGTGTGGCAGTTCGGCGCGCACTTCGCCGGGATGTGGGCCGCGGTGCAGCCGGGCGCCGGTTTCGCGGAGACGCGCGAGTTCAACAAGGTCTACGCCGAGGGCAAAGTGCCGCCGACCGCCTGGGAGGAAATCCTCTACCGATGGTATGATGCGACCGATTCCGTCGTCAATCTCGAGAACACCACCACCATCGCCTACTCCGGCGAGATCGACGGACAGAAACAGGCCGCCGACATCATGATCCGCTACGCCCGGAAGAAGAACGGCAACGCGGCGCCACCGGCCGCCGAGCTGAACAAAGTCAATCCCGGCGATGGTTCGCCCAAGGCCGCGGAAGCCAAAGTCGCCGGTCTCTCGCCCGAGCTCTCCTTCTTCCACGTCATCGGACCGCAGACCCCGCACAAGATCCTCGCCGAAGCGAAACCGGAGGTCGAGTCGCTCGTCAGCGAGGCCCTGACAAAACACCAACCCGAGCCCGACCGCGTGCGTTTTGTCACCTATTCCCTCATCTATCCCGAGATGGAATGGGTGCGCGTCGAGGGGCTCCGCCAGCAATGGGAGCGGAGCGAAGTGACTGCCACGAGAAAGGGCGACCAGATCGTCGCCTCAACCAAAAACGTCACCGCGCTGCGCTTTTCGCCCTCCGCTGCGGTGAAGTCGGTGACCCTCGATGGCCAAACCCTGCCTGCCTCCGAGGGGCTGGCTTATCACCAGGCCGGAGGCCGATGGACCGCGGGCCCGGCGACCCAAGAGGGTCTGGTGAAGCGACCGACCCTGTGTGGTCCGGTCGATCACGCCTTCATGTCGTCGTTCCTGTTCGTCCGCCCCACCGGCAAACCGCTCCACGAGAAAACCGGTAGCTGGGCGAAGGCCGAGCTCGAACACGCCACCGGGTTCTGGCGCAAGGTCTTCCGTGGCGAAGCTCCGGTGAAAGACGACACCGCCATCACCGACGCCGACCTCGCGGCATCGAACCTCGTGCTCTGGGGCGATCCTTCCTCGAACGCCGTCCTCGCCACGATCCTCACCCGGCTCCCGCTGACGTGGGATACC
>JALRFZ010000623.1 GCA_023253615.1 Verrucomicrobiales bacterium
CGCCTGGTTCTCGAACTGCCCGGCGAGATCGAGGAAGTAACCCGGGGGCAGATCAATCTCCTTCTGGATGCGCTGCTCGACTTCCTCGACGAATCCGACGACGTCGCGTCCCTCGACGTTCGATTGCAGGACGACCACGCGTTTTCCATCCGCCCGTTCGATCTGGGTGGGTCCGTCGACTTCGCGGATGTCGGTGATGTCGGCGAGGTAGATCCGATGACCCGTTGGCGTCGCGATCTGCAGCTTTCCGATGGCCTTGGCATCGGCGCGCGAGGCTTCGGGATAACGGACGAGCACGGGGATGCGGCGATTTCCCTCGACCACTTCGGTGACGACTTCGCCCGCCACGGCCCGTGCGATGAGATTGTTCACGGCCTCGACGCTGAGACCGAGGCGACCGAGTTCGGCATGCCGCAGGTGGACTTCGAGATAAAGCTGCCCCGTGAGCGGGGTGCGCTGCACATCGACGGCCCCGGGGATGGAGGAGATGAGCCCCTCGATCTCCCGTGCCTTCTGGTCGAGCACGCCGAGATCGTCGCCGGTGAGTTTGATGGCCACCGCGGAACTCACTCCCGAGATCATCTCGGAGACCCGCATGTCGATGGGCTGGGTGAAGCCGTAGGCGACTCCGGGAAAACGCTCCATCACCTCGCGGATTTTCTCCTGGAGACCTTCGACGGTGGAGACCGACCACTGATCGCGCGGTTTGGTGACGAGGAAGACATCGCTCTCGTTCAGGCCCATGGGATCGAGCCTCAGTTCATCCGATCCGACCCGCGCGACGATGCCGGAGATCTCCGGGATCTTGAGCAGCTCCTCTCCGATGCGCGTGTCGATCTCCATCGACTTTTCGAGGGAGATGGTGGGGAGTTTTTCGAACTGCACGACGATGGTGCCTTCGTCGAGGAAGGGCAGGAACTCCTTGCCGATCCGGAGGGCCAGAAATCCGCTGACGACGAGCAGAGCCACCGCGATGACGAGGGCCTTTTTCGTATTCGCCAGCACCCAGCCAAGCGTGGGTTGGTAGAGGCGTTTCACGAAACGGATCGCGAAGTTGTCCCCGCCTCCGTGCGAATTCATCAAGAGGGAGGCGATCACCGGAATGACGGTGAGGCTGAGGACGAGGCTGACCAGCATCGAGATGGTGATGGTCAGGGCGAGAGGCCGGAACAGTTTCCCCTCGATGCCGCTCAGGCTGAGAATGGGGGTCAGCGAGACGACGATGATGATCGCTCCGGCGACGATGGGCGCGGCCACTTCTTTCGCGGCATGGACGAGGGCGCGGGCCCGGTTCGGATGGTCGCCGCGGTGCAACTGCGAGTGGATGTTCTCGACCATCACGACGGCGGAGTCGACGAGGATCCCGATGGCGATGGCGATGCCACCGAGCGACATGAGGTTGGCGGTGAGATCGATCGACTTCATCACCACAAAGGTGCCGAGCACGGTCAGCGGCAGCACGACCCCGACGGTGATGGCGCTGCGGAGATTGCCGAGGAAGAGAATGAGCACGACAAGGACAAGCACGACGGCCTCGATCAGGGCGTTCCGCACGGTGTCGACCGCGGTGGTGATCAGCTCTGCCCGGTCGTAGAAGGGGACGATGCGCACGCCTTCCGGCAGCGCCGCCTTCACCGCCTCGAGCGCTTCCTTCACGCCCTCGACGGTCTTCCGGCCATTCGCTCCGCGACGATTCAGGACGAGGCCTTCGACGACCTCCCCCTTCCCGTTCCCGGTGACCCCTCCGTAGCGGGTCAGGGCGCCGAGGGCGACCTTCGCCACATCGCGCACGAGGACGGGCTGGCCTTGGCGTGTCGCGACCGGCACCATCCCGATTTCCTCCAGGCTGGTGAGCTGGCCGACCGTGTTCACAAGGAGGACCTCGTCATTGCGCACCACGCGATCTCCGCCCGCATTGCGGTTGTTCGCGGCGAGCGCGTCGCAGACGTCATCGATCGCGAGATCGAAGGCGATGAGCGCCTCGGGATTGGGCTGCACCTGATAGGACCGCACTTCGCCGCCGAGCGCGTTGACGTCGGCGACGCCGTCGACGGAGAGGAGACGCGGACGGATGATCCAGTCGAGGATGCTCCGCAGTTCCATGTTCGAATAGCCCTCGCCTTCGACGAGGAACATGTAGACATCCGAGAGCGGCATCGTGATCGGCGCGAGACCGCCCTCGACTCCCTCGGGCAATTCCGAGAGCACCTGGTTGATCCGCTCCGAGACCTGTTGTCGCGCCCAATACATGTCGGTGCCGTCGGAGAAGTCGATCGTGATGACGGAGAGCGCGTATTTCGTCATCGACCGCAGCACGGTCTGGCGCGGAATGCCGCGGACCTGGGTCTCGAGCGGATAAGTGACGCGTTGCTCGACTTCTCCGGGCGTCATGCCCGGGGCTTTCACGATCACCTGCACCTGGGTGTTGGAGATGTCGGGAAAGGCGTCGATCGGCAGATCGCGGAAGGCGCGGAATCCGACTCCGGCGAGGACCAGGGTCAGGACGATGAAAAGAAGGCGCTGCGAGAGCGCGAATTGAATGAGGTTTCCGATCATGGCGGCAGTGGTTTTATTCCTTGGTCATTTCGAGATGACCCTTGAGCTGGGCCGCGTTGGTGCCGACCACAGTCTGGCCGGCCTCGATTCCACTGATGATGGGTGTCGTTTCCCCATCGCCTTCGCCGACTTGGATCGGCACGGGACGGAAGCTTGTCTCGCCTTCGCGGACGAAGACCGCCTTGCCCCCATTGAGGTCGACCAGCGCCGAGGCGGGCACCGAGAGCACGGGATCTCCCGCGCCGGCCTCGACCGAGACGGTCACGGGGGTGCCGGGACGCCATTCCCGCCGGGGGTTCGCGAGGACGGCGCGGACCAGCACGGTGCGGGTCGCGTCATCGGCGAGCGGTGCGACGTAGATGATTTTTCCCTCGCCGCCGAGTGCGGGATTCACGCTTGAGGTCACGGTGGCGGGGATACCAACCACGAGAGCGGAGGCATCGCGGAGCGACACGTTGAAATCGACCCATAGTTCCGTGAGATCGGCAATCGTGTAGAGCGACTCCGCCGGTTCCACCGAAGCCCCGCGACGCACGGTCTTTGCGATCACCTCGCCCGCCTCGGGTGCGGTCACTTTCAGGGTCGTGTAGTTTCCGGCCCCGACGTTGGTGAGGTATTGGTGGATGCTGCCCTCGTTGAAATCGAGCAGCTTCAGAGGCTGGAGAGCCCGGGCGTGTGCCGCGACGGACTTCTGGAACTCAAGCTCCCGCATCTGCAGGTTCTCCTTGGAACTCAGGTTCCGGTCGAATAGTTGTTTCTCCTGATCGAGGGCTGTATGCGCGAAGGTCATCGCCTGTTCGGCATCGACGTAGGCGGTGATCCATTCGGCGAGATCGGCACTCTGGAGGGTGAAGAGCGGATCGCCCTTGGCCACGACCGAGCCGAGCGACTGGTGATCCTCGGCGATCAAGCCCGCGATGCGGGGCACGACCTCGACGACACGACCTTCGTCGAGACGCACGCCTCCAGTGGCGTCGATCCGTTTCGCCACCGGCCTCGGCTCGACCTTGGCGAAAGTGAGCCGCAGATTGGCGATGGCCTCGACCGGGAGATCGAAGGACTCCTGCGCCATCAGCGCCGGAACAACAAGGGAGAGCAGGACCGCGGCAAGCGCGTGGCCCGCGGTGGGAGAATGAGAAAGGGAATTCATCGATGGAAAATGGTTTGGAAAAGAAAATTCAGAGTGACTTGCCGGTGAGCGCCTCCACCTCGATGCGGGCTTCGTGGTAGGTGGAAAGCGCCTCGATCTTCTGGCCGCGCACGCCGGTCAGGGCACGCCTCGCCTCGAGGAGATCGAGGTAGCCGATGCGGCCGAGCCGGTAGCCTTCGGCGACGTTTTCCTGTTGTTTCGCCGCCTGGGAGAGCATCTCTCCGGCGATCAAGGCGTAGGAAGCCCTGGCGAATTCAAGTTTGGTCAGGGCCTCTCCGAGCGCCGCGACGAGCTGCTGCCGGGTCTGCTCCACGAGGGCCTCGTTGCGCGAGATTTCAGCCTCCGCTTCCGCGATTCCTCCCTCGTTCCGGTTCCAGAGCGGTAGTGGAAGGGAGAAGTTCAGGACCACGGCATTGTCATCGACCGTGGTGTCGCGTCGCCAGGCAAGGCCGAGGTTGAGATCGGGCTGACGAAGTTTTTCCTGGAGCGCGCGTTCGCGTTTGGCCGTGTCGATTCCCGAGCGCGCCAGCGCCATCACCGGGTGATCCTCGATCGAGGCTCTGAGGGACTCGATCGTCGGGACGGAGGCCACCGGCTCGGTGAGTCGGCCCGAAACCCTGGTGAAATCAGGCTTCGCCTCCCTCCACATCGAGGCAAGCTGCTGATGAGCGAGTGCCATGCGGCTTCGGGCGTTCTCGACGAGCAGCTCCGCTTCCTTGAACCCCAGTTCGCTCTGCCCCACATCGAGGGCGGAGCCGCGACCGCCTTCCTGGAGACCCTTCACGGAACGGACCGTCTCGAGGGCGATCTTGCGGTTCTGTTCCGCGCTCGCCTCGGCATCCTGCGCCGCCAAGGCGAGGACGAAACGCCGCGCCGTATCCGCGATGATCTCCCTCCGGGCCGATTCGAAACGCAGATCCTCCGCCTCACGCGCCGATTTCGCCAGTTCACCGCGGAAGCGACGCTTGCCGCCGAGTTCGATGAGTTGACTGATGCCGAGGTTGTAAATGGCGCTGTCGAAGCCCTCGTAGACGCCCGAACCGAGGACATCCTCCGTCTCGAATTCGAGTTCCGGATTCGGCCGGGTCAGCGCGGTGATGATTTTGGCATCGGCGAGCCGCATTTCGGCATCGAAGACCTGGAGGGACGGGTGCCGCCCGAGGGCGCGGGCCGTGGCATCGGCGAGGGAAAGGGAGTCGTCGGCGCAAACAGGCAAAACGGCGAGCAGCAATGGAATTGTGACAATGTTAGGATGAAATTTCATGAGAATGTTGAATGGCTGAAAGAAAAGAACGCCGGGGCTGTCGGGAACCGTGGGCGCGCGAGGACGCGATTGACATCCCGGCACCGGGCCACCCGGCGGCGAAGACAGACGGGGCTTCGTCCACGCGAACCGCTCGACGCGGTTCAATCCGAGAAGCAACCATCAACGGGACGTCAGACGCGACTCCCGTTTCGCTTCAGATCAAAAACACCCCGGTGAAATTCCGAAGGCGATTCCATTCGAACCCGCCGATGAACGGAGGGGCCCGGCCTTGGTAGAGATCCCCCTCGGACACCCCTGGGAGAAACGCGGTCAAGCCGGCAACCGTGCCGGCAAAGCTTGCGAAAGCCTCGATTTCGTAAGCCGGCTGCGGGACGTGATCAAAAATCTTTCCCGAGACCTCGTGGCAATGACAGGGCTGATCCGATGAGAGGCTGGAAACGACCGGCTGTTGACCCGCCTCCACCATCGCCGCAGGAGCAAGACCAAAGACACCGAGGATCTGGCACAAGCATCCCGGGAGGATCGTATAGATCCCCAGATAAACCGCGAAGATGACCCCGGCTCGTTTCACTTGTTGAAACAATCGCCGGAAACACCGGTCCGCAATCCAACATTTCTACGCAATGACGTGAAACTCTCACCAACCCACAATACCGCAATCTGCTCATCGGACAGAGACCCGGTCGCAACAGCTGAAAAACGCATTTACGGCTCCAATGCCAGGAGATTTGGAACGTTCTAGTTTCGATGGCCGGAACCCCGCAAACACCCCTTCCGCGCTGATACCTCACCATGTCCGTCTTCCTCCACAGTCTCGAAACGCTGGTCCCCGATCCCTCGCATTCCCAGGATGATCTTTCCCGCCAACTTCAGGAGCGCTTCACGGATCCGCGGATCCGGCGGCTCGTCGGACAAGCTTTCAAACTCTCGGGGATCGAGCGGCGCCACATGGTCGTGGAGGGATTCTTTGATTGTCCACCCTACGATTCGGAGGGCCAGGCCACGACCGCGGACCGGAACGCCGTCTACGGCGTCGAATCCCGCAAGCTGGCGTCGACGCTCGGGGAGAAGATCCTCTCCCAACCCGGCGCTCCGGCCCGGGAATCGATCACGCATCTCGTCTTCGCGACGTGCACGGGATTCGTGAATCCGGGTCCGGATTACCATCTCGTCCGCGACCTCGGTTTGCGCGAATCGGTGCAGCGCTATACCCTGGGATTCATGGGTTGCTACGCCGCGATCCCCGGGTTGAAATTCGCCACGCAGGTCTGCCAGGCCGATCCGGATGCGGTGGTTCTGGTCGTCGCGCTCGAGCTCTGCAGCCTCCACATGCAGATCGACGATTCTCCGGATACCATCCTCGGCAACACCGTCTTCGCCGATGGGGCGGCCGCCGCGATTGTTTGCTCCTCCCCGCACCCTGACAAACCCACCTATCGGATCGACGGCTTCCACGGCGGCACCCTGCCCGAGGGTGAATCCTCGATGGCATGGTCGATCGGAAACCGCGGCTTCGACCTCGTCTTGTCGAGCTACGTGCCGAAAGTCATCGGTGCCGAGATCGCGACCCTGCTGGATCGCATCGGCGTGCGGCGCGAGGGGATCGACCGTTACGCGGTTCACCCGGGTGGAAAATCCATCCTCGACCGCGTCATCACCGCTCTCGGCCTGAGCGAAGACGCCCTCGACTCGTCTCGCGAAGTCCTTCGTCAATTCGGCAACATGAGCAGCGCGACGATCCTCTTCGTTCTCAAGGAGATGCTCGGCCGGGCGCGCTCCGGGGAACGCGTCCTCGGATTGGCCTTCGGACCGGGACTGACGATCGAAACCGTCGTCCTCACTCTCGTAGCCGCCGCGTGAACAGCCCTGCGGGCGCCACTGCCCTATTCCTTCTTCAGTTTCAAGCTCGCCTTCACGAGGATTTCATCCTTCACTTTCACCACTCCCAGCACGCCGGGAGGTTTGATGCCACAGGCCTTGAGTGATACGGGAAAGCTCACGGAAAAGGCGACCTCCTCGTCGGAATACGACCAATCCGAGACCTCTCCGGTAACTTCGTGCGCCTTGCCCATCACCGTCATCTGAAAGGGGATGATCGTCGGGCGAGGCACCGCTCCATCCGGTGCCGGCTTCGTGGCGGCGACGGGAAGATGATCCATGTCCACGACGATCTCAGGATAGGTCGTGACATCCATGCACTTGTGCATCTCGATGTCCCGCTTCTCGTTTCCGGTATCCATCGCGGCCGCTTTGACCACGACGGTGGAGCTGGCGGTGGCAGTGGCCGGGTTGGCCATGCCCGCAATTTTGACGGTGAACGGCTCGGCCGCGACATCGCCCTCGAAATCATGCAAGGTCGACTCGCCGTTGAAATGGACGCTGCACGTTCCTTTCCAGGTGACTTCCTGGGAAAACCCCGGGATGAGCCCAGTGGAGAAGAGGACGGCGAAGAGGATGGATCTGATGTTCATGAGAAGGAAGCGTTTAGGATTGGGCAGGGTCGTTTTTCCGGAGAACATGAAGCCGCATCATGCCGCAGAAAAAGGGGCGAGAGAGCTCGCGGGAGAAATGGAGTGATTCGAAAATTCCGGCGAGTGATTCGTCATCCGGGAAGTCCCGGAGACTCGCGGAGATGTAGCCGTGGATGCGGGGATTCCCATGCAGCGCCAGCCCCCAGAATCCGCCCCACCATCGCAGGAGATGATACTGGCAGGCCTGCGCGATGGGACCGCGGGGTTTCGAAAAGTCCAGAAATGCCGCTGTCCCTCCGGGCTTCAGGACACGATGGATCTCGCGGAGTGCTTCAACAAGATCAGGCGCATTCCGGATCGCGTAGCTACCGGTGACCAGATCGATGGAGCCGTCGGGAAACTCGAGACGTGACATGTCTCCGACCGCGAAGCGGATGCGCCGGCCTGCGTCACGTCGCTTGGCGAGTTCGATCATCGCGGGCGTCAAATCGATCGCGTGGACCGTGGCTTTTCGATACCGGTCCGCCAACTGGAAAGCCACATCGCCGGTTCCGCAGGCGAGGTCGAGACAAACCGGATTTTCAACCTCGGGCAAAGAAGCGATCAGAGCCCGCTTCCAGGAAGCATCCTGTCCGAGTGAAAGTCCCCGCGTGGCAATGTCGTAACGCGGCGCCGATTCAGTGAAATGGCAGGCATTGAAATGGCGCTTCCCATCGCTCGATCCGAGATGATCGACGGCGTCCAGGGTCATTCGTTCAGACTTCATTTTTGTTGGGGAGAATATTTCGCGGCCACCTTCAGGCACGCGGGCAGGACGACGAGATCGAAGGCGAGCGCCAACCACATCGTGATTCCTGACAAGAGAGCAAAATAGACCGTGGGTTGAAAGCTTCCGAAGATGGCCACCCAGAATCCCAGGGAAAGAGCCAAGGTCGTGGCGAACAAGGAAATCCCGGTGGTGCCCGAAACAGCCCGGATGGTTTCGTCCACATTGCCGCGGTCTTGCCGGCGGAACGCGGCGAGGAAATGAATGGTATCATCGACCGCGATGCCGATCATGACACTGGCAATCATGGAGGTACCGGTACTGAGGTCGATCCCGCCAAAACCCATGATCGCCGCCGTCAGAAGCAAAGGGGCGACATTGGGAAGGATCGCGAGCACGAGAAAACGCAGGGAGCGGAAGAAAACACCGATCGCGAGCAGAATGGAAATCAGGGCCACCCCGAAACTCTTCAATTGGGATGCCGTGAGTTGGTTCGACTCGGCGATGATCCGATAGTAGGAACCGGTCTCCGTCATGCGATACGAATCTTCCAGTTCCTCCCGGGCGATCCTCCGGATTTCTTCCACCAACACCGCACCTTCCAGGGTCCCGAGGGACTCCGCCGCGACCGTGACGCGCAAGGTCTTTTCATCCGGACTGACAAGAGCCCGGGCCGGGGAAGAGTCCGCACCAGTCCCGATGCCGCCCCCTGATGCGAGGAGGTCGACGATTCCCAGTGTATGTTTCACATGATCGAGATCATGCACCTTCGACTCAAATGCAGCGACCTTCTCCAGATCCCCGGGAAAGAGAAACGCCGCTCCATCCGCACGATCGAGGAGCAGCTCGATCACTCCGGTGCCGGTGAGATGCTCGTCGATGTAGCGGGTATCGCGCACCAGGATCGATTCCTCGCCGAGAAAGCTGAGGAGGTCGGTGTTGCTCCGCACTTTTCCGGCGCCCACGACCCCGAGCACGCACAAGAAAAGCGTGATCCCGACGATCTTACCCGGATGCCGGATCGCGAGTTCGCCCGATCCCGCGAGGACCTTTGATAGCGCTCGTCCCAGACTCGACGCCTGGCGGTGATCATCCTCCGGGACACGCATGAAAGAGAGGACGGCCGCCATTCCCGCGAATCCCACGACAAACGCGATCACCACACCGATGGCGGCAAAAAGTCCGAAGGATCTTACCGCGGGGGTATCGCTGAACATCAGACTGAGAAACCCGAGCACGGTCGTAGCGGAGGCGAGAAGGCAGGGCCTCGTCAGACGTCGCAGGGCATCGGTGGCTCGCCGCAGGGGATCACGACCTTCTCCGTGCAGCCACTCCATGTAGACATGGATCGTGGTCGATGCCGACAAGGTCATGATCACCGGAGGGAGCAACGACGTGATCATATTCAAGGTCCCCCCCGAACCGGCGTAGCAGCCGAGAGTCCACACGATCGTCATGAGGGCGAATCCCAGCGGGAGCAACATGCCGGAGAGACGTCTCGTCACCGCGAGCATCACCAGCCCGAGGACGACAAAACAGAGCGGTGAGAAGATCCGCTGATCCCTGAGGACGCGCCGGGCCGACTCGTGCTTCTCCAAAGGAATTCCGGCCACGGCAATGCGCGTCGCGCCCCCCCGGTGCTTTTCGATGAC
>JALRFZ010000648.1 GCA_023253615.1 Verrucomicrobiales bacterium
CACATCGTCGCTTCCATGGTGCGGTTCCGGAACGGGCTGCCGGACAATGCGAACTACCGGCGCTATCGCATCAAGACGGTGCAGGGTCAGGATGATTTCGCGAGCATGGCGGAAGTGATCCGCCGGCGTTATTCCCGCATCCTCCTCGAGGCACGCGATCGGGTGGGGGCGGAGGAGGCCGATGCGAGCCAGGAGGACCCGCTCGAGGCGATGCGCCGGATCGAGGCGGAGGAGGAGGCGATGTCGGCCGAAGCCGCGGCAGGGGAGGGGAAAGCGCGGAGTCCTTTCGTGCGTTTGCCCGATCTCGTGATCGTCGACGGCGGCAAAGGCCAGCTGGGCATGGCGGTGCGCGAGCTCCGGCGCCTCGGTCTGCAGGACCTGCCGGTGATCGGCCTGGCGAAGCAGCGCGAGGAGATCTTTCGCCCCGGCGAATCGGAGCCCCTCGTGATCCCGCACGATCGGGGGGCGCTGAAGCTCTTGCAGCGCATCCGCGACGAGGCCCACCGCTTCGCGAACGGCTATCACCAGCTGCTGATGAAACGACGGGTGGAGGAGAGCATCCTCGACGATTGCCCGGGCATCAGCCGGGCTCGGAAGGAGCGGCTTTTGGAGAAATTCGGCTCCGTCTCCCGCCTGCGGAAGGCCGAGCCCGCCCGGATTGCGGAGGTCTCCGGGATCAATGACAAGCTCGCCGAGGAGATCGCGCACTTCCTCAAGACGCATTGAGCGGGAAACCGGGATCACTCGACCCCTTCGGAGACGGTGACGCGGTCGATGAGGATCCCTCCCCCATCGAGGCCTTTGAAGTCGATCTGTTGCTGACCGGTCATGTCGATGAGGGGATCATCAAAGCGGGTCTTCTTCCCATCGATCACGAGGAGGAGCAAGCCTTTCTTCAACTCGATCGTCACGTCCGACCACTGGTTGAGCGGGAGGAGCGGAGCGGCGACCTCGATGGTCTTCTGGTTCTTCTTCAGAACGAGGGTCGTTTTTTCCTTTCCGAAGATGAGGGTGTGGACATGATGACCGACATCGATGAGGGGGAATTTCGGATGATACTCCGCGCCATCGTAGCGGAGGCGGAACTGCACGACGAGATTCTCCGGGACCTTTTCGAGCCAGATCACGGGCTTGAATCCGGCGTGGGAAGGATCGCCTTTCGCTACCATTTTTTCCTGGAACTCCTTCGGGGAAGGGCCTCCGGTGAGGACGCCATCTTTTACGACCCAGGTCGATCCCTGCCGGACCTGCCAGTGCGAGGTGTCGAGCGCGCCGCTGGTGAAATCGTCCTGATAGACCGGCTTCAGGGATGCGAAGAGCTCGGGCCGGTAGTCCTCGGCACCGAGAGGGGAGAGACCGAGGAGAAGGGCGAGAAGACAGGGACGGCGGGATTTCATGGGGCCTGCAACCCCGCCTTCGCCCATTCGTTCCTGGCGTCCTGGAAAGAAAACTCCAACAGGGTCCCGCGAAATTTGAAAGGCGGTGGAAGAAATCGGCGTATTCGGGGGGTGACCAGGCGTCGATTCGTGTTAAGATGCCCGTAGTATCAAGCCATTTCCCTTGGCCCCGTCCATGAGCGTTTTCCCATCGAATCCCCTGCGTGTCGCCTTGTTGGCAGGTTGGTGTCTCGCGGCTCTGCCCGCATACCCGCAGTTTCAGATCCCGGGCATCCAAAGCGGCGTGGTGACGAGCGATCCCCGCCCCGAGGCGGAGGAGCCTCCCGTGCCCGCGAACCCGTCCGTGCCCGTGGCCGACCCGGTCGCGGTGCCCGACCTGCAGGAGATCCCGCGTTTCGACGAGGTGCCCGCCGTCGCGCCTCCGGTGCCGTCGGTCAGGGCGATGCCGGTGGAGGAGGACGAAGGAAGCGTGGAGATTCCGAAAGAGCTGCAGGGAGACCAGCCTGCCATGTTGCGGGCGGAGCCCCTCGCGACCGAGGCGGATGTCGAGGAGGCGGTGCCGGAGAAAGATTCCACCGTGAAAAAAATGGACACCCTCGGTGTCGATGCCACCGCCGCACCCGTCACCGCGAGCGAGGTACGGGCCCAGGCGCCTCCCGAGAAATCCGGACAGGTCGGCTCTTCCGTGCTGACGCGGACAGAGGCGCGGACCTTCACCTTCTCGATCCCGGCCCCCCGCGGGCAGATCCTCGACCGGAATGGTTACCCGCTCGCACAGAACAAGGTCGCTTATTACGCGGCGATCAGTTTTCCCTTTCTCGGCAGCGAGGTTTCCGATGCCGAGGTGCTGCGCTACGCAGGCGAACGCATGGTGCATGTCAACAACATCCTCGGCACGGACTGGGACCTCGCCGGCAAAGCCGTCATCGACCACTACCGTCACCGGCGCTGGGTGCCGCTCACCTTTTCCTCGGTGCTATCCGACAGCGAGGTCGATGGGCTGAACCGGCAGAAGATGGAGGGGCTCTCCCTGCATCCGGTTTATCTCCGCCACTACCCGCAGGTGAAGACCCTTTCCCACGTCGTGGGATATGTCGGGAAGCGTCCGCCCCGCACGACGGGTCCGATCGTGAACGACGAGGATCTTTGGGGGCAGGCGATCGGGGTCGATGGTCTCGAACAAACTTTCGAGGCCGAACTCAAGGGTACGCCGGGGCGTGTCAACGTCGTCTTTGAAGCCGATGGCACGAAGGTGAAGGAGGAGGTGCTCTCCCGCCCCCGTCCGGGGTTCAACGTCGTCACGTCCATCGATCTGGAGATGCAGCGCATCTGCGAGGAACTGCTTGCCGAGCGGATGAAGCGTGGTGCCATGGTCGTGATGGACGTGCGCAACGGCGACGTCATGGCGATGGCCAGCTTCCCCCAGTTCGACCCGAACGAATTCATCCCGGCGATCACGCAGGACAAGTATTCGGCCCTCGTCAACGATCCGGCGAAACCCCTCTATCCGCGTGCCTTCCGGGGCACCTATCCCGCGGCCTCGACTTTCAAGGTGGTCTCGGCACTCGGCTTCCTCGAGAGCGGCTACATCTCGGCGAACGATCTTTATCCGTGTCCGAACGCCTGGAGTGTCGGCAATCTCGTGATGCGCAACTGGAACAAGGATGGCGAAGGCTCGATGAACGTGGTGGGCGCGCTGACCCGCTCGTGCAACACGTGGTTCTATGAAGTGGCAACCAGCTCCGGGGCCGATTCGATGAGCTACATGGCAACCCGCCTCGGTCTCGGTGACAAAACCGGGCTGCCGCTCAAGGAAGCCGCCGGATTCATCCCCAACAACCGCTACTGGGCCGAAAAATACGGCTATCTGATGTCGGACGGCGAAGAGGCGGTGATGAGCATCGGCCAGGGCAAGGTCGAGGTGACTCCCCTGCAGGTCGCGCGAATGATGGGGGCGGTCGGCAACGGCAGCGAGGTCTTGAAACCCCGTCTCGTCCTCCAGGTGCAGGATCTCAATCACGAACTCGAGCGGACTTTTCCGGTGGAGGTGGCGAACAACCTGAACGTCGATTCCTACTCCCTGAAGGCGGTGCAGCGGGGGCTGTATGACGTCGTCAACGCGGGCAACGGTACCGGCAAGCAGGCCTATCACAAGATCACCGTCTCCGGCAAGACGGGCACGGGCCAGTGGAACGTGGCCTTGAAGCAGAACATCTCGTGGTTCGCAGGATACTTCCCCTCGAAGAACCCGATTTATTCTTTCGCGGTGATCTACGAGGGCGATCCCGGCGAGGTCGTCAGCGGAGGAAAGACCTCCGCACCGGTCGTGGGAGCCTTCCTCGAACGCTATTTGACGGAAGAGAACTACAACAAGGTCCGCGAGCGGGCCGAGGAGATCGCCGCCCGGCAAGGCGAGGAAGAAGAGTCGGCTTCCTACCGGGATTTCCAGCCGGTGACCTCGATTTTCCGCGAGGGAGAAGTCCCGCCTGGAGAGGATGCGACGCCCTTCCCGCCCGTGCAGGAGCAGGTCGCCCAGCCGCAGCCCCGCCAACAGGAGGGCGGTGGCCTCTTCAAAATCTTCAAAAGGAAACGCCAGTGATCCGCCGGTCTTTTCCCCCGCCCCCTTCCACGGCGT
>JALRFZ010000735.1 GCA_023253615.1 Verrucomicrobiales bacterium
GGCGGATCGTTCGTTGAAACTCTGGAGCCTGCCGGCGGTCGAGATCGTGAAGGATTTCGGCCCGCAACCCGATGTCATTGCCGCGCTCGCCTTCGTGGTCCAGCGAGAGTCCCTCTTCGCCTCCTACCTCGATGGATCGGAGGAGCGCTACCTTCTCGCCGGGATCGCCGCGACGGCGCAGGGGACCGCGACGACCAAAACGGTCACGTCCGCCGCACCCGATGCAGAGGTCGCGACCCTGCAACTCACCGAATCGACCTCCGGCCCGAATCCGAAACTGGTCCGACGCAGCGAAGCCAAAGGGAAAATCAGTGCGATGGGCGAGGTCGATGATTACCCCTTCACCGCCAAGGCCGGGGAGACCTGGGTCTTCGAGGTCAACGCGGAGCGCTCCAAATCGAAGCTCGATTCCAAGCTCGCCATCCTCGATGCGAAGGGCGCGCCCGTCGAGCAGGCGGTGCTCCAGGCGGTGCGCGATTCCTGGCTCACCTTCCGCGGCAAGGACTCGATGACCTCGAGCGATTTCCGCGTCCACAACTGGGAGGAGATGGAGCTGAACGAATTCCTCTACGTGAACGGCGAGGTCGTGAAGCTGCACCTTTACCCGCGCGGCCCCGACTCGGGCTTCAACGTCTATCCCGGCTTCGGAAACCGCCGCACCTGGTTCCAGACCACGCCGATGTCCCATCCGCTCGGCCAGCCTTGTTACATTGTCAGGGCGCTGCCTCCCGGATCCGATCCCGGTCGCACCGGACTGCCGGTTTACCGGGTCTATTACGAGAACGACGACGACCCCGAGCGGCGCTTCGGCGCGGATTCGGTGCTGCGTTTCACCGCGCCGGCCGACGGCGACTACGTCGTGCGCCTCTCCGACACCCGCGGCTTCGGCGGCGAGGGCTACGACTACACCCTGGTCGCCCGCAGCCTGAAGCCCGACTTCACCGTCGCGGCGGCTTGGAAGGATCTCAAGCTCGCTCCGGAGAGTGGTCGCGAACTCGTCTTCACCGCGACGCGTCTCGACGGCTACGAAGGCCCGATCGAGGTCACCCTTTCCGGCCTGCCCGAGACGCTCTCGATCGCCCAGCCCATCGTGATCGAGCCGGGGCAGGACCGTGCCTTCGCCACCCTGCGCTCGACCGCGGCCTTCGCGGGTTTGTCCGAAGAGGACGCCGCCAAGGTGATGGTCCATGCGAAGGCGACGATCCAAGACCAGTCCATCACCAAGGACGCCGGCAAGGCCATGGCCATCGCCCTGCTCGACAAACAGAAGCTGCGCGTCCATCTCAAGCCCGACGGCGACTCCGGCAAGGTGGCGGAGGACGGTGTGCTCGAGTTCACGATCCGGCCCGGTCAGACCATCACCGCCATCGTCGCGGCGGACCGCCACGGGCTGGAAGGCGACATCCAGTTCGGCAAGGAAGACGCCGGACGCAACCTGCCTCACGGCGTCTACGTCGACAACATCGGCTTGAACGGCCTGATGTTGCAGCCCGAGGAAAGCGAGAAGCGCCTTTTCATCACCGCTTCGAAGATCACCGCTCCCGGGGTGAGGGATTTCCACCTCCAGACCCCGGCGGGCGGCGGGCACACGACCCAGCGGGTGAGGCTGCGGGTGGTGGATGAGGGAGGCAAGGTGGCGGGGAACTGACGAATGTTGGATTCTCACGCATCCACGGCGAATTCTCGGCTTTGGCAGTTCCATCGACACTGCTATCTTTTTTCCATGAAAACCTTCTCCTTCCTCGCTCTCGCCGCCGCCCTCAGCCTGACCTCGCTCTCCGCCGCCGAACCTGTCGATGTCTCCGTCGACAAGGCTGCCGGTATGCTCGCTTCCGGCGAGAAAGTCACCGTCCTCGACGTCCGCACTCCGGAGGAGTATGCCGACGGGCATCTCAAGGATGCGGTGAACATCGACTACAACGGAAGTGACTTCGAGGCCCGGATTGCGAAGCTCGATCCCGAGAAGCCCTACCTCGTCCACTGTGCCGCCGGTGGCCGCAGCGGCAAGTCGATGGAACTTTTCAAAAAACTGAAGTTCACGAAAATCTACCACCTCGCTGACGGATACAACGGCTGGACCGACGCCGGCAAGCCCGTGGTGAAGTGATTCTCAGTCCTTCGGCTGGATCAGCACGAAGGGCGACACGACAAGCGCGATGAAGCGGGCTCGGCTCTCCTCCCAGTGCGCCGCGTGCGGCTCCGAGGGAGTGACGAGGTCTCCCGATTTCCGCCAGGCCGCGACACGATCGGCGTCGTCGATGGAAAAGGCGTGACCGACCTCGGTGATCGAGAGGGCGGGATCGACCCAGACGAGCGCGCCGTTCCGGTAGTGGGGCTTCAGATAGGACCAATCCACTTCACCGGTGTATTTCTCGAGCTTTTCCAGGAGCGAGGAGGGATCGCTGCCCAGTACGCCGTAGCGCATCGTTTCGGGGTCTTCAGGGTTCATGTGGGAAAGTCAGGGCGACGTGAAAGCCGCGCGCGTCACTTTAGCTTTTACTTTTGGGCTTTCACCTTTTACTGAAACGCGATTTCATCGCCTTTGCCATGCAAGCTCTCGCCGCCGTCCTCTATCAGGCCAAGGAACCGCTCGTGCTCGAGACCGTAGAGGTTCTGCCACCGGGCCCGGGGGAAATCACGGTGAGGATGATGGCGGCCGGCGTCTGCCACAGCGATCTCCACGTGATGAAGGGCGACCTCGCGATGAAAACGCCCATCATCCTCGGTCACGAGGGCGCGGGCATCGTCGAGGAAATCGGCAAGGGCGTCACCTCGGTGGTGCCGGGTGATCATGTCATCCCGATCTGGCGGATGTCGTGTGGTCGTTGCGAATATTGCCTCGGCGGACGTCCCGCGCTCTGTGACGTGGGCACGGCGATGCGTTTCACCGGGCTGATGCCGGACGGGCAGACCCGCTTCCGCAACGCCGCCGGACAAGCCATCCTCCACTACGCGGGGGTCTCGACCTTTTCCCAGCGCTCCACCATGCCCGAGGCCGCCGCGGTGAAGATCCCGACCTCGGTTTCCTTCGAACACGCCGCCCTCATCGGCTGCGGGGTCATCACGGGCTATGGCGCGGTGATGCACGCGACGCGGGTGATGCCCGGCAGCAGCGTCGCGGTGATCGGCTGTGGCGGGATCGGCCTGAACATCGTCCAGACCGCGCGCTTGGCGGGGGCGACGACGATCATCGCGGTCGATCGTATGCCTGCGAAGCTGGACTATGCGAAAACGATGGGCGCGACCCACCTCATCGATGCCTGTGAGCAGGATCCGGTGTCCGCGGTGAAGGACCTCACCGGGGGCCGTGGCGTCGATCATGCCTTCGAGGCGATCGGTCTCGCCCATCTCGATGAACAGGTCGGTGCCCTCACGGGTCCGCTCCCCGACCCCGGCGAACACCGACACACCACCGAACTGGGTGGCGACACGGGTGATCATCTCGGTGATGAGCACGGTCTTGCCCACGCCCGCACCACCGAACAGGCCGATCTTGCCGCCCTGGAGGTACGGGGTGAGGAGGTCGATGACCTTGATGCCCGTCGGGAACATCTGGGCCTTCGGCTCGAGCGTGTCGAACGCCGGTGCCTCGCGGTGGATGTCCCAGCGCTCGGTCTCACCGATCGACTCGACGTCGAGGGGCTGGCCGAGCACGTTGAACACGTGCCCGAGCGTGGCGTCACCGACCGGCACGGAGATGCCGTGACCCAGGTTGCGCACGGCGGTGCCGCGGATCAGCCCGTCGGTCGGCTTCATGGCGATGGCGCGCACCCGGCTGTCACCGATCTGCTGGGCGACCTCGGCCACCACGGCGATGTCGGTGCCCTCCACATTGATGGTGAACTCCAGCGCCGTGTTGATCTCCGGGACGGAGTCGGGCGGGAACTCGACGTCCACCACCGGGCCGGCGATGGCGACGATGCGGCCGTCCCGCTTCGTGGTCTCGGGCAGTTGGGTGTCGGTGACGCTCATGGTTGTCTCCTGGTCCTGGAGTGCTCGGGTCAGGTCCGGTCGGGGCCGGACGCGTGGCGACCGGCGAGGTGGGCGGGGAACGGATCGCTGTCGAGGTGCGACAGGATCAACTCGGACGGTTCGTCACGGTCGTCGGCGAGCGCCTCGGCGCCGCCGATGATCTCCATGATCTCGGTGGTGATGGCGTCCTGGCGGACCTGGTTCATCTTCCGGGTCAGCTTGACGATCAGCTCCTGGGCGTTGTCGGTGGCGGCCTTCATGGCGCGCTGTCGACTGGCCAGTTCGGAGGCCGCCGCGTCGAGGAGTGCGGCGAACAGGCGGGACTCGACGTACCGGGGAAGCAGGCTGGCCAGCACGGCCTCGGCCGACGGCTCGAACTCGAAGCCGGCGGTGGCCGACGCGTCGCCCTCCTCGGCGATCCGGCCCGTCGTCTCCAGCGGGAGGAACCGCCGGACGACGACCTCCTGGGATCCCATGGAGATGAACCGGGTGTACACGAGGTCGATGCGGTCGCAGCCGCCCTCGGTGAACAGGTCGATCACCCGGGCGGCGATGTCGGCGGCCGCCTCGAAGGTCGGGTTCTCCGAGAAGCCCTCGAACGAGGTGGTGATCGGGTAGTTCCGGAAGGTGAAGTACCCCTTGGCCTTCCGGCCGATCGTCACCAGGTCGTACTCGCGGCCGTCGGCGCGGGCCGCCATCACCTCGCGCTCGGCGGCCTTGATGACGCTCGAGTTGTAGGCGCCGGCCAGACCGCGGTCCGCGGACAGGACGACCACGCCGACCCGGCTCACGTCACCGACGGGGCGGAGGAGCGGGTGCTCGACCTCGGCACCGGCGGCGGACAGGTCCTGGATGACCTGGGTGATGTGCTCGGCGTAGGGACGCGCCTCGGCGGCCCGCTGCTGGGCCTTCACCACACGCGTCGCGGCGATGAGCTCCATGGCCCGCGTGATCTTCTTCGTGTTCTGGACGCTGCCGATCCTCCGTCGGAGGACCCGCTCCTGTGCGCCGGGCATGGTGGCTCCTGTGCTCCTCGACCGCTCGCGTCAGCGAAGCTCGTCGCCGTCGCGGTCGACGTCTTCCTCGGGCAGGTGGCGGCTGGAGGTGGCGATCGACGTCTCGGCGTCGGCCTGGGCCTCGGCCTCGGGCAGGTCGCCGCCGTGCTCCGCCGGGACGAACTGGTCGGCGAACGCCGCGATCGCCGCCTCGAAGGCCTCCTCGTCACCCAGGTCACCGGTGTCGCGGATCCGGGCGAGCACGTCACCGTGGCGGGTCCGGAACCACTCGAGCAGGCCGTCCTGGAAGCCCTGCACCTCCTCGACGGTGATCCCGTCGAGGTAGCCGCGGGTGCCGGCGAAGATCGCCACGCACTGCTCCTCGACCGGCATCGGCGAGTTGATG
>JALRFZ010000776.1 GCA_023253615.1 Verrucomicrobiales bacterium
AGAATTGAGGGGTTCATTTCCTAGTACGAGAGGACCGGAAATGACGCACCTCTGGTGCACCAGTTGTTCTGTCAAGGGCACGGCTGGGTAGCTATGTGCGGACTCGATAAGCGCTGAAAGCATCTAAGCGTCAAGCGATTCCCAAGATGAATTCTCCCCGAAGGATCGTGGAAGACTACCACGTCGATAGGCTGCAGGTATAAGTTTAGTAATAGATTCAGCCGAGCAGTACTAATCATCCGTTTGGCTTGTTTCAGCCTCTTCTTTATCAAGTAGTTGTTGTTTTCTTTTTATACAGTTGTCAGAGATCCGTTTACGGTGATCGAACAAGGTTTCCTGGATGACCCCCGGAGGTCCGCCGCCGCCCGATGCGGCGGTGGGACTCTGGTGGCCATAGCAAGGCGGAACCACCCGGCTCCATTCCGAACCCGGAAGTGAAACGCTTTAGCGCCGATGGTAGTGTGGCGATAGGCCATGTGAGAGTAGGTCGCTGCCAGGTTAAAATTAACCGCCCTGTTCGCAGGGCGGTTTTTTTGTGCCCGTGTGGCCCGGTCGCGGAGCGGGGCGTCCCCTGCCGTGCGACTTCGGGATTGAGGGAGTCTTTCTTTCCGGGGAGCGGGCGGCCCGCGATGGGGTGATGGGTGGTGACTGATCCGCGTATCCGCCCCGGCTTGACGAACGGGCGGTTTCTTGGCTCAATGATCGCCATGAATTCACTTCCCCGGCGCCGGTTTCTCTCCACGGCGGCACTTGTGCCCGCCCTGCTTTCCCCCTTGTCTGGCAAGGTTCGTTCCGCCCATGCGGCGGGCACGCCGATTCCTTCGGGATTGGGGGGCAGGTTCTACAAAACACTCAAGATCGGCATGATTCGGGATGGGGAAACCCTCGTCGAGAAGTTCGCGATTGCGAAAACGGCTGGTTTCGACGGGGTCGAGTTGAACGCCCCTGGTTATGACATCGATGAGGTGAATCGGGCGGTTGCGGAGACGGGGCTACCGGTCGATGGGACGGTTTGCGCCGGGCATTGGGAGGTGAGGCATTCCGATCCGGATCCCGGGGTGCGTGCCAAGGCGCTCGAGACCTTGTTGGGCGCACTCGAAGCAACGCATGCGGTCGGGGGGCACACCGTGCTACTCGTGGTCGGCCATGGGAAGGACGGCTCGGAGGAGGAGGTCTGGGAACGCAGTGTGGCGAACATCCGTCAGGCCATCCCTCTCGCCGCTCGTCTCGGGGTGGGGATCGCGGTGGAGAATGTCTGGAACGAGTTTTGTTACGACCACCAGGGTGGAGCGGACCAGACCGCCGAAAAGTTCGTGAAGTACATCGACGAGTTTTCGTCGCCCTGGGTGGGGATGCAGTTTGATATCGGCAATCACTGGAAGTACGGAAATGCCGGCGATTGGATCCGGGCTCTCGGAAAACGCATCACGAAGTTGGATGTGAAGGGATTCTCGCGGGCTGAAAACAAATTCACTCCCATCGATGAAGGCGACATCGATTATGCCGACGTCGTCAAGGCATTGATTGAGATCGGATTCCACGGTTGGTGCGCCGCGGAGGTGGGGGGCGGGGACGCCGCCTACCTCAAGGGGGTTGCCACAGCGATGGATCGATCGTTCGGTCTCGCTTCCTGACCCTTATTTCTCATTCACATTCCGGTGTGACGGGCAGCGGTCCGTCTCCTCGTGGTTCCAGATCTGATTCCCTTGGGCGACGGGCGGCGGATGTTGGAAATGAAAAAACCCGCGTCCGGTTTGGAACCGGCGCGGGAGAATTCGGGGAGGAGATCCGAAAATCTGTATCTCCCCCCTGGGTTGGAACGCTGGATTACTCGTCGCCCTTTTTGCCGCCGAGACCGAGGAATTTCATCACCGCGATGCCGATGACGGCGAGGAGGGTGATCCCGCCCGGAATGATCCAGAAAGGCATTCCCTCTTCTTCGACCACGGGAGCTGGCCGGGGCTTCTTCTCTTTGGTCCCTTCCTCATCCTCACCTTCGTCGCCGGGATCGGATTTCTTTGATTTCGACTTCGAGGATTTCCCGCTTTCCTTCTCCTTTTCCTTCGAATCGGACTTCTTCGAGGAGGCTCCCAGCGCGGCGAACTCATCGACGGGTGTTTCAGCGGCCGGTTTCTCCTCTTTGGGCGCGGTTTCGCCGGCGGTTTCGCCGGTGGCAGCGGTTTCGGCAGTCTCTTCTCCCTCCGGTTTTCCGGCTTCTTCGGTGGTCCCGGCGTCCGTGGCATCTCCCGCTTTCCTGAGGTTCGCGGTGAGCGCCTCGGACTCCGAGGCGGCGGCTTTCGCCTTGGACTTCGCTTGTTCCTCGGCGATGCGGTCGTTGATTTTTCCGTTCAGCGCCGCGATGTAGGATCCGGCCTTGGCGTTGCCCTTGCCTTTCGAAGAGGACTTCGGAGTGGATTTGGATTTCGAGGCCGACGCTCCCGCGGTCTGGGTGACGATGGCGGTGGCTTCGGCAACCTTGGTCCGGGCGTCGGCGATTTTATCCTGGGCGATCAGTTTGTCGACCTCGACGAGGATCTCCGCTTGTTTCGCGAGCGCCGCCGTATCGAAGGCCTGGATGCGGTTGAGCTCGGCCGCGGCGAGACGCAACGCCTCCTCGATGCCCTGTTTGTTGCGGGGATTGAATTGCAGCCATTTCACGCCGGCCTTTTTGTCGGCGTCGATCGCCTGGCTGAAAGCCTGGTCCTCCTGGGCGCGGGCGGCGGCGAGGCGGGCCCGGGCCTCGGGGTTCGATGCAGCGAGGGCTTTCTCATATTCCGCATTTTGATAATCGACGTTCGCGGCCATCGATTGGAGCTGGCGTCCGAGGGCCGGCACGACCTGCTTCGCGAGTTCGACGGCCTTGGGAAAGGCGGGCGAACCGAGGTAGGACTCCTCGATCACCTCGAATTCGCGCATGGCGGCGATGAACTGGCTGTAATTGTTGCCTTTCGCGTTGCTCTCCATGCGGAGGAGTCTGATTTTCGATTCGATCAGCTCCTTGTAGGCCACCTTGTCCTGCGGACTGTACCACTCGCCGTCGACTTTCATGAAGCCCCGCTCCACCTTGTCGAGTTCCTCGGCGAGGGTGGCCTGGATCTCCTTGACCTTGGCGACGTGTTTGCTGTCGGGATGATTTTTCAGGAACGCGTCGGGACCGGTTTCGAGCATCTTGCGATAGTTCTCCGCGGATAACATCGACGCTGCCGGGACGAGGGTCTGGAGTTTGTTGAACTCGACGTCGTCCGGGGCGTCTTTCACGATCGACTCGATATCGGCGCGCCCGATGATTTTGGTTTCCTTGATCGAGGCCGAAACCGGGATTTCGATCTTCACGATGTCGGCTGCCTCGTAGGTGATGCGGCCCGTCAGGGTCTGGCCGGATTTCAATTTGATCTCGTCGGCACCAAGTGGCAGCAGGGCGATGAGGGTGGAGGCGAGCAGAAGGGGAGGGAGGATTTTCGAAGAATTCATCGTTTCAGGGATCTGGAGAATCCCAAGCATACAAAAAGCGCCGTCGTCACACAACGTTTTTGCCCGGAAAAGAGCCGGTGAGGGAACAAATCTTGTCGTTGGCGCCGGGAATCGGGTTATCTTGCTGAAATTCAACTTTCCATCGTGGCCACGCTAGCATTGATCAGCCAAAAAGGAGGAGTCGGGAAGACGACCATCGCCGTCAACCTGAGCTACTCGCTCGCCAAGCGGGGATGGAAAGTCCTCCTCGTCGATGCCGACCCGCAGGGAGGCGTCGGTTTTTCCCTCACGGAAAAGTCGAAGGATGCGCCGGGCTTCTACGATTTCCTGAATCCTTCCGGTGAATCCCCGTGCCCCTCGCTTGAGACCGCGATCCTCCAGACGCGTCTCCCGGGGCTTTCCCTGCTCACCCGTGGATCACGGAGATCCCTGGACGGGCTCTTCCAGGCGGGCGGGCTCGCGACGATGGCGGACGAGGAGAGTCTGCGACAACTGGACGGGAGGCTCTCCTCCCTCGGACACGATCTTGTGATCTATGACACGCCGACGGGATTGCACGCGATGACGCTGACCCTCTCGCGCTGTGTTGATGCCTTGCTCGTGCCGCAGCAGCCCGGACCGCTGTGCCTCCGCAGTCTTCCGCAGATCCTGCGGATGGTCGCGGCGGCGAGAACGGGCAACGTCCGCGAGGACTCGCCCAGGCTCGCCGGCTTCGTCCTCTCGATGACCGATCCCGATGATCCGTCGAATCTGGTGGACCAACGGGAGTTTCGCGATCTTCTCCCTCTCGAACTTGTTCTGGAGACCGTTATTCCCGTGCACCGCGACTTCCGCGAGGCCAGCCGCCTCGGTGTGACTGTCGCGATGCTCCGCGAGCGGCCATCGGCTTCATCCCTGATCTTCGATCAATTGGCGGCCGAGATGGAGGCGCGCCTCAGCTTGTATGACGAGGAGGACTCTCCTCTGACGAACCGCGACGACTATGCGAGACTCGTGGATTGACCGGGACGAGCTCGAGGAACTCGTCGGCTCTTTTTCGCCTTCCCGAAAAGGAAAGGGGCGGCGCGCCCTGCCTCGTCAGAAGCCGGAGGGCCCATCCGTGGGTGCGGGACCGGACCAGGCATCGGTCGCACCGTTGGAAAGCGTTGGTCCGGTCGAACGGGTGGAGATGGGCGGCCCCACGCCCGTGGATGCCGGAGGCGTCATCGCAGCCTGGGCGGATCATGGCGCCGCGGAGAATGTGACCGAGATCGTTGTCGAAGAATACCTCACGGAGGAAGACTCTTTTTCGGCCGGTGTTTTCGAACTCGACGACGATCCGGAGGAGGCGGATGAAGCGGAGGCGATTTTCCACCCGATCGCTGATTCGGGCCGCGACGAGCAGTTGGATGAGATGCCTCCCCCGTTGCCCATCATTTCAATGCCCGTGGAGGTCACCCTTTTTGAGGAAACCACCGTGCCCGAAAACAGTGAGCCCGAAATCACCGAGCCCGAAATC
>JALRFZ010000005.1 GCA_023253615.1 Verrucomicrobiales bacterium
CGGCCTGCGCGGCAACAGCCAGCCGCCGCTGCCTCTGGTCGAGAACACCGACGTCATCGAGCGCGTCAAGTCGGCCGAGCAGTTCACCCTGACGCGTCGCTACACCCAGCAGGCGCTCGATTTCATCCGCGCCAGCAAGGACCGACCCTTTTTCCTCTATCTGCCGCACACCGCCGTGCACTTCCCGCTCTACCCCGACAAGACCTGGCTCGGCAAGTCGCCGAACGGCCTGGTCGGCGACTGGGCCCAGGAACTCGATGCCAGCACCGGTCGCATCCTCGACCTGCTGCGTGAGCTCGGTCTCGCCGAAAACACCCTCGTCATTTTCACCAGCGACAACGGGCCGCACAACGAGAGCAAACACAACCTCGACCGCTTCGATCCGAACGGACCCTACACCGGGATCAAGCGCAGCCTCACCGACGGCGGCATCCGCGTGCCCTTCCTCGCCTGGTGGCCCGGCACGGTGAAGCCCGCGGTCTCGGATCACACCGGCTACTTCCCCGACTGGTTCCCCACCGCCACCGAACTGGCGAAGGCGGAGACGCCCGCGAATCTCGACGGCATCAGCCTCGTTCCGCTCCTCACCGGCAAGCCGGAACAGCAGAAGGAGCACGAGTTCCTCTACTGGGAGTTTCATGAAGGCGGATTCAAGCAAGCCGCGCTCTATCAGGGCCGCTGGAAAGGCATCCGTCAGGGCGGGCCTGACGCGCCGGTGAAGTTGTACGATCAGCAGAACGACGTCGCCGAGGAGACCGATGTGGCGGCGCAGCATCCTGACATTGCCACCAAGATCGGAGAGTATCTCAAGACCGCGCGGACCCCGTTGCCGGAGTGGGAGCCGCGGTGGAAGGCGGCGGGGAAGGGGAAATGAGATCTCTCCACAACTCCGGACTTCCCACGGAGTTCCATTCCGCTCTATCCTCGACCCGAGCCAACCCTCTTCACCCATGCATCGAACCCTCTTCACTCTCGCGCTGCTTCTCTTCACCGGCCTCGCCCCGGCGGCGGAAAAGCCGAACGTGCTTTTCCTGATCGCTGATGATCTCAACAACTACCTCGGTTGCTACGGCGACGGGAAGGCGAAGACTCCGAACATCGACGCCCTCGCCGCCCGCGGGGTGAAATTCGAGAAAGCCTACTGCTCCTTCCCGCTCTGCGGGCCGAGCCGGAATTCGATGCTGACGGGACTGTATCCGAACAGCACGGGCATCCTGACAAACTCGCTCATCTTCCGCCAGACGATCCCCTCGCACCTGAGCCTCCCGCAGGCCTTCCGGCTCGATGGCTACTTCGCGGGACGGATCGGGAAACTCTATCATTACAACGTGCCGAACTCGATCGGAACGGACGGTCACGACGATCCGGGCTCGTGGGAGCTGGAGCTCAATCCCGCGGGTGTCGATCGCACCGACGAGGGGCCCATCGTCACCCTGACGCCCGGTCAATACGGGGGCACGCTGAGCTGGTATGCCTCGCCGAAGAGCGACGAGTTTCACACCGACGCGATGCTGGCGAAGGACGCCGAGTGGGTGCTTGAGCGTTGCGCGAGGGAAAAGGACCGTCCCTTCTTTCTCGCGGTCGGATTCTTCCGTCCCCACACGCCCTACGTCGCGCCGGAGAAGCCCTACTTCGACTACTACCCGACGGAGACGATGCGCCCTTATCAGAAGGTCACCGATAATCCGGAAGACGTGCCTGCCGCCGCTCTCGGCAGCTACAAGAAGGAGCAGGATCAGCTCACCGACGAACTCCACCGCCAGGCGGCGCAGGCCTACTATGCGAGCATCAGCTTCCTCGACACCCAGGTGGGTCGTGTCGTCGACGCGCTCGACCGGCTCGGCCTCGCGGACAACACCATCATCGTTTTCACGAGCGATCATGGTTACCACATGGGCGAGCACGGTCTCTACCAGAAGCAGAGCCTCTTCGAAGGCAGCGCGCGCGTGCCGCTTTTGATCGTCGCTCCGGGCAAGACGAAGGGTGGGGTCGTGAACGAGCCCGTCAGCCAGGTCGATCTGTATCCGACCCTCACGGAGTTGGCCGGAGTGAAGGCTCCGGAAAACCTGCAGGGGCAATCGCTCGTGCCGATGTTGCAGGATCCCGCCGCAAAGGGACGTGGCTGGGCTTTGACCCAGGTCGTCCGCGGCGGCGTTGGCCGGCCGAAAGGAGGCGCTGCGAAAGGGGCCGGTGGAAAACGTTTCTTCGGCTACAGCCTGCGCACCGATCGCTGGCGTTACACGGAGTGGGATGAGGGCAGGCAGGGCGCGGAACTTTATGACCACGAGAACGACCCTGGCGAGCTCGTGAACCTCGCCAAAAAGCCCGAACACGCCGCCACCGTCGCCGAGCTGAGCAAAACCCTGCAGGAGGCCGCGAAGCAGACCTTCCCCGCCGATGGTGTGACTCCCGCCGTCAGTGAAGGCCCGATGTGGGCACCGAATTTGTACAAACCTTGAACGGATGGCCGTATTCAAAGAATTCTCATCTGTGAACATCTGCGAAAATCGGCGACCATCCGCGTTCAAAAGAATCAAAAACGCTGATGAACGCAGAGACGCTTTGCTCCCGCAGATGACCGCGGATTTTCTTTGATGATTGCAACACCAATGGGCGTGAAGGTCCACCAACCCCAATGCTGATGAAACGACTGCTTTTTCTGCTCCTTTCGATCGCCGCATCTCTCCATGCCGCCGACAAACCCAACGTCATCGTCATCCTCGCCGACGACCTCGGCTATGGCGACGTCAGCTGCAACAATCCCGACTCGAAGATCGCGACCCCACACATCGACCGCATCGCGGCCGAGGGGATGCGTTTCACCGACGGGCACGCTTCGTCGGGCGTCTGCACGCCGACGCGTTATTCGCTCCTGACAGGCCGCTATCACTGGCGGACGAAACTCCAGAGCGGCGTCCTCGGCGGGTTCTCGCTGCCCTTGATCTCCGAAGGGCGCACGACGCTGGCGAGCTACCTCCGCGACCAGGGTTACCACACCGCCTGCATCGGCAAATGGCACCTCGGGATGGAATGGCCCTTGAAAGGAGGCGCGAAGGCCGACGACAAGGGCGATTTCGGCAAACCCTTCAAGGACGTCAGCCTCGTGGATTACCTCGCACCCATCCAGAACGGTCCGGTCGATCGCGGTTTCGACCACTACTACGGCATCAGCGCCTCGCTCGATATGTTCCCCTTCGTCTGGATCCGCGACCGGCTCCCCACCGAGGAGGCGACCGCGGAAAAGACCTGGCTGCGCACGGGACCGGCCGGTCCGAAGTTCGAAGCCGTCGATGTGCAGCCGGGGATCACCCAGCGGCTCATCGAATACATCGGCGAACGCGCCGCCGACGCGAAGGCGGGCAAACCCTTCTTCGCCTACGTGCCGCTCGCCTCGCCGCACACGCCCATCGTGCCGACGCCGGAGTTCGAGGGCAAGAGCGGCATCAACGCCTACGCGGATTTCACGATGCAGGTCGATGCCGACATGGGCAAGATCCTCGCGGCGCTCGAGGAGCAGGGAGTGGCGGAAAACACCCTCGTGGTTTTCACGTCGGACAACGGTTGCTCGCCTCAGGCGAATTTCCCCGAACTGCTCGCCGCAGGCCATCATCCCAGCCACATTTTCCGGGGTCACAAGGCCGATGCCTACGAGGGCGGCCACCGCGTGCCTTTCCTGGTGCGCTGGCCGGCGAAGGTGAAGGCGGGCTCGGTCGCCGATGCGCTGGTCGGGCAGATCGACCTGCTCGCGACGATGGCGGATTTGTTAGGCAAGCCGCTGCCGTCCGATGCGGGGGAGGACAGCTTCAGTTTCCTCCCCGTCCTCCTGGGCGAAGCTCCGGGGCCGCGGAGCAGCATCGTGAGCCAGTCGGTCAACGGCAGCTTCGCGATCCGCGACGGGCAGTGGAAACTGCTGCTCTGTCCGGGGTCGGGCGGTTGGAGTTTCCCCAGACCGGGCACGGATGACACCGCGGGCATGCCCGAATTCCAGCTCTACGATCTCGCGACCGATCCGGGTGAAAAAACCAACCTCGTCGGGCAGCACCCCGACCGCGTCGCGAAGATGAAGGCGATGATGGAGGAGGCGATCGCGCGGGGCCGCACGACGCCCGGGGAAGCCTTGAAAAACGACGTCGAGGTGACGTTGATCAAACCGTTGCCGAAACCCGGAGCCAAGGGCAAAGGGAAGGCGAAGGCACCTTGAGCCGAAACGAAAACGGGGCTCGCAGGGAGCCCCGCCATCTCACAGTTCCAGCGGGTCGTCGTCGTCGCGGAAGAAATCGTCGTCGGCATCCTCGCCGCCCTTGCGGAGCGGACGCGGACCCGGGTCTTCCTTCTTCTGGAGGGCCCGCCGGAGTTTCTTCAGCGCGATGTTCTGCAGCTGGCGGATGCGCTCGCGGGTGACGCCGAATTCCTGGCCCACTTCCTCGAGGGTCTTGGGCTTCTGGCCGGCGAGGCCGAAACGGGCGTCGATGATCTTGCGCTCACGCTCGTCGAGGACCTCGAGGAGGTCGTCGAGCTGCATGTGCATGTTTTTGTGGCTCAGCAGCTCGAGGGGCGTCTGGGCCTTTTCGTCGCCGATGATCTCACCGAATTCGGTCGTGTCGTCGTCGCTGATGGGTGCATCGAGCGAGGCGGGGCGCAGGGCCGCGCTCTTCAGGTGCGAGAGCTTGGCGCGATCGATCCCGATCTCCTCGGCGAGTTCCTCGTCGGTGGGTTCGCGGCCGAGTTCTTCGCTCAGCACCATCGCGACGCGGCGCATCTTCGAGATCTTGTCCACCATGTGGACGGGCAGACGGATCGTCTTGCTCTGGTTGGCGAGGGCGCGTTTGATCGACTGTTTGATCCACCAGGCGGCGTAGGTCGAG
>JALRFZ010000089.1 GCA_023253615.1 Verrucomicrobiales bacterium
CTTCCAGCGCGAGTTGTTGGCGGGGAGGATTTGAGCGGAGTCGTGGAGTCGTGGAGTCGTGGAGTCGTGGAGTCGTGGAGTCGTGGAGTCGTGGAGCCGTGGAGTCGTGGAGTCGTGGAGTCGTGGAGCCGACCGCGTTACGCGCCGATCACTCTATTTGATTTCGCTTCGCGCCGAGTCTCCACCACTCCATCACCCCGCGGAGCCGCGCTCCGCGCCGGGCCGCGGGCCCGCCCTTGACACCCGTCTCGCCCGCCTCTTTCATCTCCGCATGTTGGAGGAAACAGAAGCCCGTCGGCGCATCCTCGAGCGGACCTCGCCCGGTTCGGTCATCTGGGTGCCGTTGGAGCTATCCCTCGATCAAGTCCTCGCGCAGGAAATCGTCGCGGTGACCGACTCACCGCCCTTCGACAATTCGAGCATGGACGGCTACGCCGTGCGCGCGGCCGAGGCGCGGGATGGTGCGAGGTTGCGCGTCGCGGAGTGGGGTCAGCCGGCCGGAACCGATCTCGGTCTCGAGCTGATCCCCGGCGAGGCCATCCGCATTTTCACCGGTGCCGCCATTCCCGCGGGAGCCGATGCGGTGATCATGCAGGAGGACGTCGGGCGCGAGGGAGATTTCATCACGATCCGTGAAGGTGTCGGGCGCGGGGAAAACATCCGCGTCCGCGGCGGGGATGTCTGCAAGGGACAAATCCTCCTGCGTCGCGGCGAAGTGCTGACACCGGCCAAGATCGGACTGCTCGCCTCACAGGGCATTCCCGAAGTGCCCGTTTACACGACACCACTCGCCCACATCGTCACGACCGGCGATGAACTCGTCGAGCCCGGTGCTCCGCTGCTGCCCGGCGAGATCTACAACAGCAACGCGCCCATGCTCCAGACCGCCGTGATCCGCGCGGGTGCGGTCGGTGGTGTCTCGCATGCGATCGACGATCCCGCCGAACTCCGCGAGGTGCTCGCCGGCGCGCTCGCCGCCTCCGATCTCGTCATCATCGTCGGCGGTGTATCCGTCGGCGAGCGCGACTACGTCAAGGAGGTCCTCGAAGGTCTTGGTGTCGTGACGGAATTCTGGCGCGTGAAGGTGAAACCGGGAAAGCCCTTTCTTTTCGGCACGCATCCCGACGGCACCCTCGTCTTCGGTTTGCCCGGTAATCCGGTTTCCGCCTACGTCACTTTCTCCCTCTTCGTCGCCCCCGTGATCCGCCGCCTCCTCGGTCACGAGACCGAACCCTCTTCGGTCGGGCTCGGGACCCTGTCAGGTCTGGCCGAGGAGGTGATGCACAATCCCGGTGATCGCCCCCATTACCTGCGTGGCATCTGCGAGAACGGCCGCGTCCGACTCTCCGGCACCCAGCAATCCCACGCCATCTTCGGCCTCAGTCGCGCCAACTGCCTCATCCGCCTCGAAGCCGGACAGGAAGTCGTCGTCGGCGACACCATTCCGTGTTACTGGATTTAGGTTTCACCGTTTACCGATAACGGATTACCGATTTACCGCCCTCCGGGCGCCCCGCCATGCCCGACCAAGTCTCCGATCTCAACGTCCTCTTCAACGTGCCGCTGCCGGCACCGGCCTTGCTCATGCACGAGCGTCCGCGCACCGATGCGCAGGCGGCGACGGTCTTTGCGGCGCGCCGCCGCATCGAGGACATCCTCCACGGACGCTCCGAGCGTTTCCTCGTCATCGTCGGTCCCTGCTCCATCCACGATCCCGCGCAAGGCGTCGCCTACGCGGAAAAGCTCATGGCCCTGCGCGACGAACTGCACGACCAGCTCGAGATCGTGATGCGGGTCTATTTTGAAAAGCCGCGCACCTCGGTGGGATGGAAGGGGCTCATCATGGATCCCGACCTCGATGGGACCGCGAACCTTTCCGAGGGACTCCGCATCGCCCGCAACCTCCTTCTCGAGATCGTGGGTCTCGGCATGCCGACCGCGACCGAGTTCCTCGATCCGATCACGCCGCAATACATCGCCGATTTGATCTGCTGGGCCGCGATCGGAGCCCGCACCGTCGAATCTCAGACGCATCGGCAGATGGCTTCCGGTCTTTCGATGCCGGTGGGTTTCAAGAACACGACCTTCGGCGGTATGGCCGCGGTCGTGAACGCGCTCAAGGCCGCCCAGGCACCGCAGACCTTTTTCGGGATCAGTCCCGAAGGCGTCGCTTCGATGGTGAGCACGCGTGGGAACCGGAATTGCCACACCGTCCTGCGGGGCGGCGAGGCGGGACCGAATCACGATGCCGCGTCCGTGGCGGCGGCAGTGGCGGAGCTTGAAAAGGGAAAGGTCAATCCCGCGCTGGTGATCGACGCGAGCCACGCGAACTGTTCGAAGGATTTCCACAAGATGCCCGGCGTTTTCGAAGAGATCGTCGCCCAGCGAATCGCGGGGAATCGTCACATCGTCGGAGCCATGCTTGAGAGCAATCATGTCGAAGGCAGCCAGGCCATTCTCGAAG
>JALRFZ010000120.1 GCA_023253615.1 Verrucomicrobiales bacterium
GACGCGGCGTTCGATCTGGCGGGTGGGATCGGCGGGATCGGGCATTTTCAGGTGGATTCCCTCGGCGTCCTCACCCATGAGGATGCCGCCGAGGCTTTCACCGTTCCTGAGGGTGACGAGGGTGATCCCGTAGCCGGGGGCCACCACCGCACTCGGGGCGACGAGGGCCTCGAGGAAGTACTTCGCATCGTGTTTACCGCCGATCCCCGTCAATTCAGGGCCGGCGATGCCGCCGTCGCCGTCGATCTTGTGGCATTTCGAGCACTGTCCGGCGGCGTGGGTCAGAAAAATCTCCTTCCCTTTCTCCGGATCTCCTCCCTCGGACGCCGCGAGGAAAGGGGCGAGTGGATCAGACGGATCGATCGCCTTTTCCCGCCCGGCGAGGAGTCCGCGGATGCCGGGGTCGTCTTTGAGCGCCGCGCTTTCGAGGAGGTCGAGGAGGGCCCCTGGCATTTCCCCGGCCGCGTTTTCGAGGCGCTCGCGGAGGAATTCGGTCGCGCCGGGGGCGGGGGATTCGCCGAGCACGCGATAGCCGGCCTGGCGCATCCGCAAATCCGCGGACCGGGCCATTTCGATGGCCGCGGCGGTGCCCTTGGCGGCGTCGGATTGGGTGAGCAAGCGGACGGCGCTGGCGCGCACGGGGGCGTTTTCAAGCTTCAGGAGCGTGTCCCACAGCGGAGCGAGGGAGTCGGGATCCTGACGATAAAGTCCCTCCAGAGAGCTGATCCGCGACGCGGGGGATGCGGCCTCGTCGAGCACCTGCTTCCGCAGGAGTTCCGCGGGTGCGGGGACCTGATAGTCGAGGGCGAGCCGGGTGGCGAGGCCGACGAGGGAACCTTCGGCCGTGGCAAATACCGCGGGCAGACCGGCCTTCACCGAATCGGTGATGTCGGGACGGGCCGCGGCTTCGAGAGGGCGGTGTTGTCCGGTCACCGCATCGACCGGATTCGGCGAGCGCCATTCGAGCAGGGCGAGAAGGGCCTGCTCGCGCAGCATCGGTGAAAGCTTCGCTTGTGCGGCGTAGGTGAGCAAGCGGGTGGCGTTCTCCGGCGTGCCGACCCGGAAATTGGCATTGATGAGCCGGGTCTGGATCATCGCATCGAGATGATCGGAGGGGAGGTCCACGCCTTCGGCGGCGTTCGCGTAGGACTCGATTTCTCGTGCGAGATCAGGCAGGGCGGTGGGCAGGTCGAGATCGTGGATGGCGCGGATCGCCTCTAGCCGCACCTGCGCGTCGGCGTCGCGGAGGAAATACTTCACGCGGGGGTCCTCCAGCTTCCGAAGGGCCAGCAGCACGCCGAGGCGCACCGCGGCGGATTCGTTTTTCACCTCCTTCAGAATCTTTTCCCGCTCGTTCAAATACCACATCCCCTGGACGCAGGCATGTCGGAGGAAGACATCCCGGTTGTCATTGGCCGCGAGCAGTTCGAGCAGCTTCGGCAGGGCGGTGACGATGCCACACTTGCCGACGCCGATGGCGGCGAAGGCTTTCACCCGATCCGAGGCATCTCCCAGGGCGCCGGCGAGTGCCTCGCCCGCCACGGTCGTGCGGGAATCGGACAAGACCCGGGCTGCCTGCGCGCGGACCTCGGCATCGGCGTCGGTCAGGCCCGGGATGACCGCTTGCAGCACCGCCTCATCCTTCCGCGCGAGTTGACCGAGGCCCCAGAGACCATGGAGGCGTTTGAAACGATTTCCCGTCTGGGCGACGGCGGCGGTGAAGACCTCCTTCGCGTCGCGACGGGCCAATTCAAACTGGGCACGTTGCCGGACGCGGAGGTCGGTATGGCCGAGCCATTCGTCGAGAGCGGCGACTTCATGCCCCGAAAAAGGGGTTGTGAGGATCTTCCGGGTTTCATCGAGTAGTTCCGCCTTGGCCTTTTCCACCTCAGCCGATGTCAGGGTGTAGATGTTTCCGAGGTCCTGCTTGTACCACCCGCTGTTGTTGAAGCAGCTGAGGTACATTTTTCCGTCGGGGCCAAACTCGACGTCGGTGTTGCCGAGTCCGACCATGAAGACCTCCTTGCCCGCCACGGTGAATCCCGCACCGGCTTCCTTTACGGAAAATGCCTCGAGATCACCGTTGGCACCACCGAAGTTGCAGACCCAGAAATGACCGTCATAGCGGGCAGGCATCGCCGTCGCTCCGTAATTGTAGACGAGGCCGCTGGGCCCCCAGGAAACTTTGTCGACCGGGGGGAGGGCGTGGGCGGGGCGTCCATCGTGGTGAGGCTCCCAGAGGGCCTCCGCGGTCCAGGCGTTCAGCGGGATCTCCTTGTGTCCGGGGTGGGTGTAGTCCGGGGTGCGGAGCTTCAACGGGTTGCGGAAATTCATCAACACCTGGTGGCCGTGATGCCAGCCGGTGTCTCCGCCCTCGATGAGGTAGACGAGCCGGCCGGTATCCCAGGCATCGGCGTTGTTGTCGCAGGTAAAGAGATTGCCGTAGGCGTCGAAGGCGAGCTCCTGCGGATTGCGGAGCCCGGTGTAGACCTCCTCGAGGTTCGAGCCATCGGGATCACAGCGGAAGACGCCACCGGTGAAGGGCCGGTGATAGTGCCGGCCCTCCTTCGTGGTGAAGGAATACCCCCGGTCACCGATCGACCAGTAGAGTTTTCCATCCGGTCCCCGGACGAGACCGTGCATGTCGTGGCCGGAAATGCTCATGCGGACCCCGAAACCATCCTGCAGGGAGATCCGCTCGTCGGCGGCTCCGTCGCCATCCTGGTCCGTCAGTTTCCAGAGGTGGGGGATGTTCGAGTAGTAGATCGATCCGTCTTCTCCGGCGATCAGACCGATCCCGGGACCATCGAGGATGTCGTTGAAGCCCGTGGCGAAGACACCCGTCTTGTCGGCGCGTCCATTCCCGTCGGCGTCCTCGATCCGGACGATCCGGTCGGTGAATTCGGTGTAAAAGGAAAGGTGGCGTGTCACGACATCCCGCTCGTACATCGCGAGACGGTCGGCATTGGTCTCGTTGTCAATGTCATCGAGGAGGATCTGCTGTTCGTTGCGGATATCCTGGACACCGGCCCTCCAGCGATGGATTTCGGCGACATGGAGCCGCCCGGCCTGATCGAAGCAGATCGCGCTGGGATTCTGAGTCTGGCTGGAATCGGCGAAGAGGGCCGCGGTGATGCCCTCGGGCAGTTTGAAGTTCTGGATCCGCACCTTGGCCTCGGCGTCATAGGCCTCCTTGGAAAGAAAGGCGGCGGGAGCGGCGAGCGTCTTGCCTCCGGCAGGGGATGCTTCTTGCGCGAAGACCGGCAGTCCGGGGTTGAGAAGCGTGGTGAGGCAGCAGAGGGAAGCGCGTTTCATGGGCATCGTGAGGGCCAAACCTCCACTCTGGCACGATCCGGCGGATTTTCCACGGAAGATCCGGCACGGCAAAACACCGGAAGCGCGCCGTGTCCAATATCAGCGTGCCGACGAATCCGGTCGTGAAGATCCGGCTGCAATCAAAAATTTTAATAATTTTTACGCATATTAAATCTAAAAACATTGCATTAATTTTATAAAAATTAAAACATTAAAATTTTTATATTTTTGCGAATTCTCGTCACAACCATTGCCTCCATGGCCAGTCTGCATCCCCGTCGTCGCTTTCGTTCCGAAGCTGATCTTTCTTCCGCCGCCGTTCATTTCGAGGCGGTTGAGCCCTGCGTCCTCTTTTCCACCACGGCGATCGAGCCGGTCGACGGCGGCATGACCCCGCATCACGACCTTCCGGAGATGCGGGGTGAAGTGATCGTGGAAACCCATACCGCGACGGCTGACGGCGCCGATGCCGGGCCACACTCCGTGGAAAACCGGGGTTTTCCGCTCCGGTCGATCCGGATGGAGATCCGCTGACCATCACCGTTTCCCAACTGCCGAAGAAGGGCATCCTGCGCCTCGCCAACGGCAAACCGGTGAAACTCGGCCAGGTCCTCACCGCCAAACAGCTGGAATCGCTGGTCTTCGACGCTCCGGCCCGATACACGGGCAAGAAACCGGTCCGCTTCCTCTACACCGTGAGCGACGGCCAGTATGTCTCCACCGCCAGCGTGGACATCACGATCGTTCAGGGCAAGAACTGCCTCGTTTCCGTGCCGTCCAGCCTGAAAGGTGGAGCGAAGAAGGCGAAAGGGTGACCAACGGGGGAAATCCTTGCGCGGATCCGGCGGAGGGGATTCATTTCCCCAACCCGAAGAGGGAACCCGCCGGAGATTCCGGAGCCCTCCATTCCCCGCCATGCGCCCCCGGATCCTTTTTTGCCTCCTCGGCATCTGCGGTGCCCTCTTCCCTGCCCGCGGGGACGAGGGCGCGCCGGTCGTGAGGCATTGGACGGTCGAGGACTTCGATGCGGTGATCTTCGTCGCACTCGAGGGCTACCGGGATTTCGCAAACGGAAAGCGCACCTTCTCCCGTGCAGGCTGTGTCCGATGCCATCGCTTCGCCGGGGAAGGGCCGGAGAACGCCGTCGCTCCCGATCTCGCCGGGGTGGGGGAGAGCCGTAATCCACGCGATCTCCTCGAATCCATCCTCGATCCCGGGAAGACCATCGCGGAATCGCAACGAGTGCGCCACTTCGGTTTGAAGAACGGCGGGACCGCAGAGGGTATCGTGATCGAAGGGACAGGGTCCGTTCTCCGGATCGTCACCGATCCGCGTGACCCGGAACGGATCACAAGCGTCGCGAAATCCGACATCCACTCCGACCGGCCGTCCGCGGTCAGTGCGATGCCCGGCGGTCTGCTAGATGCCTTCGAGGAGGAGGATGTCCTCGATCTCCTCGCCTATCTGCTTTCGGGCGGGCGCGAGACGGATCCCCTGTTCCGAAAGTAATCCCGGCCGGGGACTTTCGTGCGGCCCTGCCCGTTGCGGGCCACGGCGAAAGAGGGATCACTCGAACTTCGTGTGCCGCACGACGAGCTTGCGGTAGGCGACAGGGCCGTGATCCCCCTGGATGATGACGGGAGCGCTCGCGACTTCGGGGCCTTCGGCACCACCTCGGGTGGGGCCGGTCACTTCGACATCTTCATGGATGACGACGCCGTTGTGCTCGACGCGGATGAAACGCGCGTTTTCCGTCTTCTTTCCTTGCGCGTCGAACCGGGGAGCCCGGAAAAGGATCTTGTAGGTCTGCCAGGTGCCGGGAGCGCTGGAGGCGTTGGTGGAGGGAGGGGTGCCTTCGTAACCCTTCGATCCTTCCGGCTTCGACTCATCCCACCGCTCGTAGATCGCGCCGCCGTCGTGAACGGTGATGGCGTTGTCGGCCTTGCCATAGCTGTCGAGGATCTGCAGCTCGTAGCGGCTCATCAGGTAGATGCCCGAATTCGAGCTCTTGGGGATCATGAATTCGACCTCGATCTCCGCGTCACCATGGCTGCCCTTGCTGGTAATGTTGATCGTCTTGCCTTCGGCGCCGTTGTAGAGAATGGCCTTGCCTGGCTTCACCGATTTCCACTTCTTTTCCTGGGTGCTGCCCTGGATCTCGTCGGCCATGGCCCAGTCTCCCGTCTCCGTCCAGGCGGCGAGATCGGCGAGCAGCAGCGGCTCCTGCGGACTTTCGGCCCGCACGGAGAACGCGGCAAGGAGGGACGTGATCAGCAGGAGGCGGGAAACCGGTTTCATCTGCCTGAGATTCGCTGGCAACTATTTCACTGTCAATTGGCGGCTTTGGTGGAGACGCGGGATTTTTGTCGGCCCGTGGGTTCACGGGGGGATCGCGAAAATTTTCATTTGGTGATTGACCCGGTTTCCGGCGCTCCGGTAATCTCGCTCCATGAAAATCCCCTCGCTCCTGTTCTTGCTCGCCGGTGCCGTGATGCTGCCGATTCCATGCCTTCAAGCCGAGGTTCGCGAGTGGACGCGGGCCTCCGATGGCCGCAAGATCAGCGCTGAGTTCGCAGGCATGAAGGATGAGAGCACCGTGAGGATCAAAATGGCGAACGGCCAGACTTTCGAGGTGCCGCTCACCGGGCTTTCTCCCGAGGACAATGCTTATGTGAAGGAGGCCACCGCGAAGATGGCCGGCGGTGGAGACGCCCCGGCGGGGACCGCTCCCGCCGCACCGGAAGGGGCGAAGACCGCCGTCCCCGAAGGCGAGACGACGGTGACTCTCTCAAAGGTCCACATCTGCTGCGGCGACTGTGTCGATGCCGTCGCGAAGATCGGGTCGTCCGACACGAATCCGATCCCCGTCGGGGTAACGATCACCGCCGACCGGAAGAGCGAATCCATCATCATCAAGGCGCCGACCGGCAAGGATGCGCAGGCGGCTCTGAGGGCGGTGTCGAAGGCAGGCTTCCACGGGGTCTCCGACCATGCCGCGATCAGCATCCCGGAGCTGAAGCCGGATGAGTTCACCACCAGCACGATGGTGATCCGTGATCCGCACCTTTGCTGCGGTGGATGTGTGAAAGCCTTCACCAAGGCGGTCGAATCCGTCGATGGGGTGGAGTCTTGCGAAGCGAAGGTCGGCTCGGCCCGCGTCGAGGTGAGCGGGAAGGATTTCAAAACCTACGAGGTGATGAAGGCTCTCCGCGAAGCCGGTTTCGGCGGTACCTTCCAGTGAGGCGGGATCAACCCCAGCCACGCTCCGAGACGATCCGGTGCATCGCGATGTCGTGTTCCTCCGGCTGGAGTGTGACGAACTGGTCGGAAAAGGCCACGCCGATGCGGTGTGCCGGCTCGTGGACGCGCGCCGCGATCGCAGCGGCGAGATAGCGGTCATAATGCCCCTTGCCGCGGCCGAGACGCGCACCCGAGGCGGGATCAAATCCGACGCCGGGGATGAGGAAGAGATCGGCTTCGCCGGCAGCCGCATACGGATGCCTCGATGGGTCGGGCTCGCGGATCCCGTGGACACCCTTGTGTGTTTCGCCGGGATGGGACATGAAATGGAAACAGATCCGGTCTTCCGGGGTCACGCGGGGGAAAGCCCACCGTTTTTCCGGGAATTGATCGATGAGGGGGGCGAGATCCGGTTCGCCCGGCAGGGAAAGAAAGGAAAAGACGGTGCGCGCGTGTTGAAACAGAGGATCCTCGCCTAAAAAAAGGCGGATCGAGGCTGAGGCGGTGAGTTGCCCGGCGACGGAGAGGCCGCGGAGGCGGGCGAAAAGATCCCGGCGGGTCTGGCGTTTGTCCATTTCGGGTCGTCCGGCCGGGAATCAGCCCTTGTATTCGGCGAGCGCTTCGGGCAGGTAATGCTGGAGCTGCTCGATACGGGTCTCGTCGAGCGGGTGGGTGCTGAGGAAGTTCGGCCCTCCGCCGCCTTGGGAGTTTTTCTGTTTCCAGGCGGCGAAGCGTTTCCAGAGCTCCACCGCTTCGCGCGGATCGTAGCCGGCACGGGCCATGAAAATCGCCCCCATGCGGTCGGCCTCGAGTTCCTGCTGGCGGGAGAAATGACGGGTGCCGAGCAGGGCGGCGGCTCCGAGGGCGGCGGTGGGCACGGTACCATCACGGCCGTCGCGGTTCAGCATGTAACCCGCACCGGCGACCGCGGCCCCGGCGAGGACCTGCTGGGAGACGCGCTCGCCCGAGTGCCGGGCCACGACGTGGGCGACCTCGTGCCCGATCACCGCGGCGAGGCCGGCTTCGTTCTGGGAGACCTGGAACAACCCGGTGTGTACCCCGACTTTCCCACCCGGGAGGGCGAACGCATTCGGGCTGGGGTCTTCGAAGACGACGAACTCCCACTCGGCGTTCGGCACTGGCATGACGATGGAGAGTCTTTTGCCGACCCGCTGCACGAGATCATTCAGCCGTGGATCGGCCGAGATCTTCTTCGTCTGCTTCATCTTCTGGAATTCGCCGAGCCCGAGTGCCGCCTCCTTCGCCGGCGGGAGCATGTTGATCTGCTTCCGGCCCGTCTCGGGCACGGTCGAGGTGCAGGCGACGCCGACGAGCGCGGCGATCAGGACGGTGACGGCGACGATGGGAGCGGTACGACGATTCGGTTTCATGGGGATCGATCCAAAACAACGGGGTGCTTGGCACGCCTTTTTGAAACGTGCCAGGAAAGCTCCGCTTAGAAGGAATCCTCGCGGAGCGGTCGTCGAGTGGTCGTCCTCCCCATACGCCCGGAGGCGCGGGGACCTTTCCGGGAATCAGAAGAAAAGGTCGGCCAGGGCGGCGTCATCGAGCTGCCCCGGATCCGCGACCGCCATGAGTTGCCCGAGATACTCCACGTTGGCGATCTCCGAAGCCGGGTCAAAGGCTTCGGCGGATTCTTCATTCACGGAAAAAGAGGCACCGGTCGCACCTTCATCTCCGCCACGAGGGACGAAGACGACCAAGGCGGTCGCGAACACCGCGAGGGCGGCGGTCGCATAAATGGACCGGGGAAAGGCCAAGAGAGAAACGAGGCGGGTCAACCATCCACCGCGTGAGTCGCCGAGAAGGCGCGCCTGGCGCACGACGTTGCGGGCGAAGAAAGGGGATGGCTCCACCTTTCTCGCATGGCCAAGGACATTCCAGACGGGATCGTTGGGTTCCAGATCGCTCATGACAGGGGAAACCATCTTCGGGAGGAGAAGTTTCACAATTCGTGAAAAAAAGCCGGGAGCACCACCGGTCAGCCGGGGTGGGGGGCGTCGATGAAACCCTCGAGCTGGCGGATCCTCGTGGGGTGACGCATCTTCCGCAGGGCCTTGGCCTCGATCTGACGGATGCGCTCGCGGGTGACGCGGAATTGTTTGCCCACCTCCTCGAGGGTGCGGCTGTATCCGTCGACCAGACCGAAACGCTGCTCGAGCACCTCGCGCTCGCGGGGATTGAGGGTGTCGAGCACGTCCTTGATCCGGTCCTTCAGCATCGCCATCGAGGTCATGTCGCTCGGATCCTCGGCTCCCTTGTCCTCGATGAAATCACCGAGGCTGGTCTCGTCGCTGTCGCCGACGGGCGCCTGCAGGGAAATGGGTTGCTGCGCCATCTTCAGCACCGCGCTGACACGCTCGACGGGCAGATGGATCTCGTCGGCGATCTCCTCGGCGGTGGGTTCGCGCCCATACTCCTGCACGAGCTGTTTCTGCACCCGCATCAGCTTGTTGATCGTTTCGATCATGTGCACCGGGATGCGGATGGTGCGGGCCTGGTCGGCGATGGAGCGGGTGATGGCCTGGCGGATCCACCACGTGGCGTAGGTGGAGAATTTGTAGCCGCGGCGGTATTCGAATTTTTCCACCGCCTTCATCAGGCC
>JALRFZ010000143.1 GCA_023253615.1 Verrucomicrobiales bacterium
CGTGAAGTTCACGCCATCAACGGCCAAGAGATCACCGAAGCGGCAGACGAGATCGCGGACTTGGAAGGCGGCGGACACGGGTGAGGAGGTCGGAGGTCGGAGGTCGGAGGTCGGAGGTCGGAGGTCGGAGGTCGGAGGTCGGAGGTTCAATAAAGGTCGAGGAGCTTCAGTTCGACGGCGGTCTTTTGGATGCCTTCGAAGTCTTCGTTTTTGGCGGAGATGATGGAGGCGCGGTTGATGGCCTTGAGGGCTTCGGAGCCGGCGGGGGTGTCGATCAGGGCCTGCCGCACCTTCGCAATGAAGCCTTCGCCAAAGAGCGTTTCGACCTCGGGATGGATGGTGAAATTGTAGTCGGCATAAGAGGGTGTGGTCCAGATCTTGACCGTGTTTTCCGCCACCTTCGGATCGTTCGCGACGAGGTCGTCGTAGGTCTTGTAATTGATCGCCCCGACCTGATAGATGCCGTCGGCGACGGCGTTTGCGGTGGCGACGTGACCGCC
Source organism: Verrucomicrobiales bacterium (assembly GCA_023253615.1). Taxonomy (GTDB): domain Bacteria; phylum Verrucomicrobiota; class Verrucomicrobiia; order Verrucomicrobiales; family DEV007; genus Arctic95D-9. The sequence continues at coordinate 501 of JALRFZ010000143.1, forward strand.
GCTGAGCTGGAATCCGGGAGCCTGGGCGAACCACTTGTCGGGCTCCACGCCGCCGTTGTTCCGCATGATGAAATAGGTGGGCATGAGACGTCCCGAGGTCGAACCGGGCGACCCGAAGGTGAAGGTCAGATCCTTGATCGCCGCGGGAAAGGCCTCGGATGGCTGAAGCCCGGTGGCCTTGTTGGCGATGAAATAGGATTTGTAATCGGGATCCTCGATCCCCTGGGCGATGGCCTGCGCGCCGGGCACCGCCATCCGCGCCTGCACGCCCGAGAGCCCGCCGAACCAGACGAGATGCACCTCGCCGTTCTTGAACTTGGTCACGGAATCGGCGTAATCCTTCGAGAAAAGAAACTCGACCTTCACCCCGAGTTTCCCGGCGAGGTATTCGGCCAGCTTGTCGAACTTCGCCTTCTGCTCGGTGATCTTTTCATCGGGAATGGCGGAAAGGTAGAGCGTGGCCTCTCCCTTCGCGGGAGAGAGTCCGGCTTGGTCGCCGCATCCGGCGAGGATCAAGGAGAGGGTGGCAAGAACGGGCGCGAGGATCTTCATGGTTTCAAAAAGCTGCTGAGGCTACGGGCTCCGGTAATTTCCGGACGTGATGATGGGGAAAGCCTTTCACCAGACTGCGAGGAGGGCGGCGGCGAGGGCCTCGTCCTGCTCCGGGAAGATGGTGCGCAGGTCGAGGCGGAAGGCGTCGCCATCGACATAACCGATGACGGGAAGCGGAAGACGCCGCAATCGCCCGGCGAGACGCGGCACCTTCATCTTCGCCGGGCGGATCTCGAGGGCGAGCGAGGGGATCTCCGCCTTCGGCATGGTGCCGCCGCCACAACGCGCGATCGTCGCGACGAGACCGGCGTCGAAGGTATCGGAGGAACCCAACCGCGCCACCAGCGCCTCGCCCCGTGGCCTCAAATCGTCCTCGACCGAAGCGGCGAGCATGGCGAGGAGGGGCAGATCGGGGCGGGCTCCGCCGACGTCGGCCTCGAGGTAGGCCAGGGCGGTCTCCTGCATCGCCGTGAGGATGAGCTTGTCGCAGCGCAGGGCGCGGAAGAACGGTTCTTTCTTGATCCCCGCGACGAGATCGGCCCGTCCCGCGATGATGCCGGCCTGGGGACCGCCGCAGAGTTTGTCGCCGCTGACGCAGACGAGATCGACCCCGCGTTTCAGGACTTCGGCGGCGGTGGGTTCGTGCGGGATGGGCGCGAGCCGATCGGTCGCGACCATCGCCCCGCTCCCGAGATCCTCGACGACGGGCAGACCGTGCTCCTCACCAAGGGCGACGAGCTCCTCCGTGGCCGGTTCGCCGATGAATCCCTCGATGTAGAAGTTGGAGCGATGCACCTTCAGGATCATCCCGGTGCGCGGGTTGATGGCGCGGCGGTAATCCTCGAGCGAGGTCTTGTTCGTCGCCCCCACCTCGACCAGTTTCGCGCCGGACACCGCCATGATCTCGGGCACGCGGAAGCCGCCGCCGATCTCGACGAGCTCGCCGCGCGAGATGATGACCTCGTTGCGTTCGCCGTTGGCGAGGTGTTTCAGGATGAGAATGAGCGCCGCCGCACAGTTGTTCGAGATCGTCGCCGCGGGTGCCTCGCAGAGCAGGGCGAGGCAGCGCTCGAGAAAGCCGCCGCGTTTCCCCCGTTCCCCCGACTCGAGATCGAACTCGAGGTTGTTGTAAAATCGCCCCACCCGGGAAACGGCCTCGACCACCGCCGGAGCGAGTGGTGAACGACCGAGATTCGTGTGGATGCAGACCCCGGTGCCGTTGATCACGGGATGGATGCGCGAGCGATACAGCACCTCGATCCGCCCGCGGAGGTAGGCGACCGTTTCCTCGAACTCCCCCACCCCGTCTCCGCCGGCCATGACGCGACCGCGCATCTCCGCGATCTCGCGCCGCACCAGATCCGTCACGAGCGGCTGGGGCAAGGGCGGCAACCCGCCTTCTTTCGCGAGGGCGACGAGGATCTTGTCCACCGCGGGGATACGGCTGAGGGGATTGGGCCGGAAATCGGGCATGGAGAGGAACTGTAAGCGACGATTGCCCGCTGGCTCACGGAAAATGGCGGCGGTCGATTCAAAAAATCGCGTGAGTTGAACGTCCTGGCCAAATCTCCTACGATTCCACTGTGCTCTCAATTCCAACCGGTTCCACCTGATGAAAGCGGCGCTCGTTCTCCTCGTCCTCCTCACGCTCGCGCCCCTCTCCGCGCAGGTCGCCTTCAACGACTACCAGCTGCCGCCGCACGAGTATTACGAAGGCGACTCGCAGGATCCCGTCTCCCTCCTTGTCCGCCGGATCGAGGCCGGGGAAAAGACGCCCGATTTCAGCAGCCAGCGGGCCTTCGTCGATTGGCTCCTCGCCGAGCTGGAGATCCCCGCCGCCTCCCAGACAATGGTCTTTTCCCGCACCGGCCTGCAGCGCCAGGTCGTGAGCCCGCACAATCCCCGCGCCCTCTTTTTCAACGACGAGACCTACATGACGTGGATCCCCGGCGGCATGGTCGAGCTCGCGAGCTACGATCCCCACCGGGGTCCGCTCTTTTTCCTTCTCCAGGGCAGCGACGATCCGAAGCCCGAAAAGGTGAATTTCAACCGCCGCGAGAGCTGCCTCAACGGATGTCATGCCGGCAGCGCGACGAATTACCTGCCGGGCCTGCTCGCGCGCTCCCTCCACGTCGATGCCGAGGGCAATCCCACCGCCGTCGACAAGGCCGGGATCGTCATCAACGCCATCTCGAACCACGAGAACATGTTCCACACCATGCCGCTGAAGGAGCGGTGGGGCGGATGGTTCGTCACCGGCGGGCACGAAGCGGCGGACCACATCGGCAATCTCGTCGTGCCTTCCCGAGGCGCGACACCCGTGCCCGCGCCCGCGCTGGCGGAAACGAAAGCGAGCTACCCGCACGGTCCCTCGAGCGACATTCTCCCGCTTCTCGTGCAGGATCACCAGATCGGACTGCTCAACACCCTCTACGAATCGCTCTACCGCTGGCGCACCGCCCTGCATCTGGCGAACGAAAAGCGCGCCGCGGACGGAGAGGCTCCCCTCGTCCAGCTCGAGGCCGGCTCCATTGCCGATCTCATGCCGAAGTTCGACAAGAGCGTGAAACAATTCCTCTTCGCGGGCGAGGCACCCCTTCCCGGGGGCGGCATCGTCGGCGATCCGGCCTTCATCGAGGCTTTCCGTGCGACGCGGGTCGAGGATGCGAAGGGTCGCTCCCTGCGGGATTTCGATCTGAAAACGCGGCTGATGAAACACCGCTGCAGCCACATGATCCTCAGCCGGCAATTCCAGGGCATGCCGGAGGAATTCCGCTCCATCCTCCTCGGCCGGATCCGCGAAGTACTCACCGCCCGCCCGGCTCCCGCGGGCTTCGATCACCTCTCCGACGACGAACGTGCCGCACTCCTCGAAATCCTCGGCGAGACCGTGCCCGGCTTTGCCGTGAAGACGCTGGCGGACGCTTCGAGGTGAGCGATTGACACGACCGGCTCCCTCCCCCATCCTTCCCGCAATGATCCGAATCCATCGAACCCCGCGGCATGACTGACTCCCTCGACAGGGCGCTGGTCAGCGTCCGGATCACCGCGGAGCCCGGAGGCGGCGTGAGTCTCTATGCCCGCAAGGAAAAGGCCGTGATCGGCCGAGGATGGAGCTTTGACATCGCCGAGCCGCGCCTCTCCGGTGCGGAAGTCTTGCTCGGTGCCCTCGCCTCCGACGTCGTCGGTCTCTTCGCCCGCATCGCCGCCCAGCGCCGTCTCGGCATCGACGAGATCGAGGCGAAACTCTCCGCGGAGCTCGCCGCCCCCCTCGCCCTCCTCGGCGTCGTCGGATCCGCGGGCGAACCGCACTACCAGGCCATCCGCCTGCGCGCCTACGTCGGTGGCAGCGCCGATCCCGCCAAACTCGTGGAAGCCTGGGAGGAAGCCCTCCGCCGCGCCCCGCTCTACAACACCCTCCGCCGCGCCACCGTCGTCGAGGCGCGGATGCAGGTCACGTCCTGACAGATCACCCAAACCAGACCCTTCATGTATCCCCTGACACCCACCCAGGAATCCGTCGTCGCCAAAGCCCGCGAACTCGCCCGCACCGTCCTCGCCGCCCATGCCGCGGAGGTCGATGAACAAGGACGTTTCCCCGCCGAGTCGATGGAGGCCCTCGCCGAAAACGGCTTCCACGGATTGCTCGTGCCCGAGTCCCTCGGAGGGCTCGGTGGCGACCTCGTCTTGTTGGCCGCCGTCATCGACGAACTCGCCCAGGCCTGCGCCTCCACCGCGATGGTCTACATGATGCACAACAGCGCGGTGAACTGCTACCTCGCCGATCCCGCGAAGTTCGAGACCGTGCTGCGCGACTGCGCCGCGGGACGCCACCTCGGCACCCTCGCCTTTTCCGAGACCGGCAGCCGCAGCCAGTTCTGGGCACCCGTCTCACAGGCGGTCGCCGCGGATGGAGGCGTGCGTCTCAGCGCCAGCAAGAGCTGGGTCACCAGCGCCGGCATCGCCGATGGCATCGTCGCGAGTTGCCTCGCTCCCGACGGCAGCGGGGCGAGCGTCTACCTCGTCGCAAAAGACGATCCGGGCCTTTCCATCAGCGGCGGCTGGAGCAGCCTCGGCATGCGCGGCAACCAGAGCAATCCGATGAAGCTCGAGGACGTGCCGCTCGACGACGCCACCCGTCTCATCGGCGAATCCGGCAAGGGAGCCGACATCATGCTCGGGAAGGCCCTGCCCGTGTTTCTCGTTTGTCAGGGTGCCATCGGCATCGGCCTCTCCGAGGCCTGCGTCGAGGCGACCCACTCGCATCTCGTCGGACAGGGATTCCAGCACACCGGCACGAAGCTAGCCGACCTGCCGAACCTCCGCGCCAGCCTCGCGAAGATGCGGCTCGAGACCGACAAGGCGCGCGCCTACCTCGTCGCCGTGCTGCAAAAGCTGGGCTCGGGCGATCCCGAGGCGATGCGCCACGCCCTCGCCCTGAAGGACAGCTCCTCCGAGACCGCCGTCGCCGTCGCCGATCTCGCGATGCGCTGCTGTGGCGGAGCCGCCTTCAGCAAACATCTCGGGCTCGAGCGCCCCTTCCGCGACGCCCGCGCCGCCATCGTCATGGCCCCCACCACCGACCACCTCCGCGAATTCACCGGTCGTCTCCTCGTCGGCCTGCCGCTCTTCGGCTGAGAGCCGGAGGAAGGCGCCTTGCGGAGAATCCCTTCGTGGAAACGAGAAAGTGAGGATTGACGCCCCGAACCCGCACCGTTAGCTTCATACCATGATCGTCGAGGAGTTTCCCGAACTACAGCGATTGTCTCCGGAGCGCCGGTTGGCTTTGGCCGCGGAGCTTCTGGAAGGCGCCACCGACCTCACCCCCGGAGTCCCCGACCCCGAGGTGATCCGGCTTCTCGACGAGCGACTGGCCGAGCACGAGCGGAATCCATCAAGCGGTTCTCCCTGGAGCCTGGTTCGGGCTCGAATTCTCCAAAGCCGTGAACCCTGAGGTGATCTGGACGGCGCGGGCCGAAGCGGATCTTCTCCGGGAGTTCTCCCGGCTCGAGGATTCCATCGAAGGCTCAGGCACCGGTTTTCTAGACATGATCGAATCCGCGTCCCGGCTGCTGCGTCTGAACCCTGAAATGGCCCCCTGCTATTCGGACCGCTACCGTCGCCTCCTGCTCCGCGGCCTTGTTGATACTCGCGACTCTCGCGGCATCGTCATACACGCGATATGCGATCTGCGTCAGGATCGCGAAGCCATCCTCCGGCATCTGCGCCTCTGATCCATCGCCCCCTCTCCACGCCCCCCCCCATTCCATCGGTTCCCACCACCCCCCTCACATGTCCACAAAACCCGTCATCGTCGGCGCCGTCCTCTACGATCCCAAGGTCTCCGTGATCTGGGAAATCATCCGCGACTTCTTCGAGTCGAACCAATGTCCGATGGACGTGAAGCTCTACGCCGACTACGACCTGCAGAACGACGCCCTCATGGCCGGCGAGATCGACATGGCGTGGAATTCGCCCCTCGCCTGGCTCGACGCCCAGCGCCGCAGCGGCGGCACCTGCCGCGCCATCGCGATGCGCGACACCGACCGCGACCGTGTCTCGCACCTCATCGTTCCCGCCGACAGCCCGGCGGTCACCGTCGCCGATCTCCGTGGAAAGCGCGTCGCCCTCGGTGCGGAGGATTCGCCCCAGGCCCGCCTCATTCCGCAGGGGCTCCTCGCGCGCCACGGGCTCCGGCCCGGCGACTACGAGGCGATCCGGCACGACCTGCTCGTCGGACTCCACGGCGACCACATCGGTGGGGAAAAAGAAGCCTTTTTCACCCTCTCGCGCGGCGGAGCCGATGCCTCCGCCCTCATCGACCTGAACTGGGAGGCCTGGACGAAAGACGGCACGATCGACCCGGTGAAATACCGCGTCCTCGCCACGACCGAGCCCTACGACCACTGCGTCTTCGCCGTGCGCGACGACTTCCCCGCCGATCGCGAGGAGCCCTGGCTCGAGGTGCTGCACCGGATGAGCTACGACGACCCGACCCACCGGGAAATGATGGACCTCGAGGGACTCAAGAAATGGGAGCCCGGCCGCACCACCGGCTTCGACGCCCTCGCCGAGGCTTGCGAGCTGCTCGGGTTTTTCAATCGCTGACCCGGAGAAACAGGATGGATTTCACCGTTACCCAGGTCGGCTCGTGGCCGCGATCCGAGGAGCTGCTCGCCGCCTTGCGTGAAAAACGCATGGGACGCCTTTCGCGCGAGGATTTCGATACCATCGCCGACCGCGAGATCCTCCGCTGCCTCCGCCATCAGGAGGAGGCCGGCGTCGATCTCGTCGTCGATGGCGAGTTGCGGCGCGACAATTTCTATTCCTTCCTCGCCGACAAGGTGGAGGGCACGAAGCTGATGTCGCTCGCCGAGATGCTCGATACGGTCGAGGACAAGGCGGCCTTCGAGGAGATGCTCGAGACCCTCGACGCGCCCGCCTTCGCGATCCGCAATCCGACCTGCGTCGGAAAACTGAACCGGCGCGAGTCGCTCGCGGTCGATGACCTGCGTTTTGTCCGCCGCCACACCGACAAACCCGTGAAGGTGACCCTGCCGGGCCCCTACCTGCTCACCCGCGCGATGTGGGTCACCGCCCACACGAAAGAGGTCTACGGAGACAAGCCGGTCATGGCCGAGGACGTCGTCCGCATCCTGCGCGAAGAGCTCGCCGACCTCGCCGCCGAGGGAGCCGACTTCGTGCAGTTCGACGAACCGGTCCTCACCGAAGTCGTTCACAGCGGCGACTCGAAGAAACGCACCTTCATGTGCGCGACCCTCGCGACCCGGCGCGATCCGGGCGAGGAGCTCGCCTACGCCTCCGAGCTGATGAACCGCGTCGTCGCCGGTTTCGAGGACAAGCTGCGCCTCGGCATCCACGTGTGCCGGGGGAACTGGTCGAAGCGCGAGGATGTCCTCATCACCGGCGACTACCAGCCCCTCGTCGACTGTTTCCGCCGGATGAACCTGCACCAGTACGTGCTCGAATACGCGACCCCGCGCGCCGGCGAGCTCGAAGTGATCGGGCGCGCTCTCGGCGACCGCGAGATCGGCCTGGGCTGCATCAATCCCCGCACCGACGAGGCCGAGACACCCGAGTCGATCGTCGAGCGCGCCACCGAGGCCATGGCCTGGTGGCAACCCTCGCAGATCGCCCTCAATCCCGACTGCGGATTCGGCTGCTTCGCGAACCGCTGCGTCAACGAAGAGGCCATCGCGGTGGAGAAACTCCGCTCCATGACCGAGGCGGCGCGGCGTTTGCGGGCGGGCTAAGTTTGGCCACTCCTTCAACCGACCGGTTTCCCGTTACCGTTCGGCATCGTCGAAAAGAAAATCGAGTTTTTCCGCGCGTGCATCTTCATCCATTTGACGATCCCAGGTCCAACCGCTCTTGAGGCGGTGGATGATCCGCCCCATCCGATCGGTCATCCCCTGTGGATAAACTGCGGGCCCTCCACTTCGCCTTCGTAATACCTGTGAAAGACCGGGCAGGCCGAACCGGAGAGCGGGGGCACGATCCAGGACCAGTCTCCGGGCACCTTGCGATCGCAATCCGCTTCCCTTTTGAGATGACGCATGAACTGCTCTGAGGCGCTGTGGTGATCGACCATGGTGACCCCGTCCGCGAGGAAGGAGTGAAGCACCGCTTGGTTCAATTCCACCAGCGCGCGGTCCTTCCACAGGGAGGCATGGCTCGACGTATCCAGTCCCATGCCGGCGGCGACGGCCGGCAGCAGGTTGTAGCGGTGCGAATCACCGAGATTTCGCGACCCGATCTCCGTTCCCATGTAGAACCCGCTGAAAGGAGCGGCCGTATAGCGATCATCCCCGACCCTGAAGATCATGTCGCTGACGGCGGGGAGCGCATGCCATTTCAATTTGAGATCGGCGAACCAAGCCAACGAGGGATGGCGCAGGGGGACTTCCAGCACGGCGTCTCGCGGTAGTTCGAAATATCTGAGAGGAAAGCCGGAGACCTCAATCAAAAGGGGGAGAAGGTCGAAGGGCGTCTGCGGAGCTGGCGGTCGCCACCCCATCTCAACAAGAGTCTCGGTGAGCTCGATCTGCTCGGGGTCGCCGAGGACCTTGCCGTCGGGAAAACGGTAGCCGGCATAACGGATGAGCTGCCGGTTGCGGATGTGAATTTCCCGCTTCTCTTCGGCTGGAGCAAACACGGTAATCCAAGGCTTGATACGGCCGCGGTTAGTGGATCGGCGAAGGTGCTCGACGCAGGCCTCAAAGACCTCTCCCGGAGTGCGGGCGGCGCGGGCGTCGGTGAGCTCGAGAGTCTCCCAGAAGAGACGACCGATGCATCGGGAATGGTTCCTCCAGGCAATCCGTGCCTGCTCCCTGAGGTGGAACGAGGAGGGTGTCGTGCTCCTGTTCGAGGAGGGGCCTTCGCCAACTAGGGAGGGAGGGGTCATTCCAGTGAGTCGCAAGGATTTAGACCACCCGCACCAAGGCCCCGCCGTCCGCCGCCTCGATCCGGCCGACCACGGCGCGGCAGAGGGTATCCTCCGCTTCGCAGATCGCGAGGACTTCGTCGAGGTGCCGCTCCGGCACGCAGCAGAGGAGCCCGCCGCTGGTCTGGGCATCGGCGAGGAGGTATTTCATCGCGTCGCTCACGTTGCCCGCGAACTCCGTCTCACTCTCCGAGGTGGCGAGATTCTGCTTCGTCCCGCCGGGTACGCAGCCCTCTTCGATGAGGCGGATCACGGCCGGATCGATCACCGGCATCGCGGCGGAGTCGAGCACGGCGACGACGCCACTGGACCGGCAGAGCGAACGCAAATGACCGAGCAGGCCGAAGCCGGTGACATCGGTCGCGCATTTCACGAGTCCACGCTCGGCGAAGGTCTGGCCGGGTTTGTTGAGACGGCTCATCAGCGCGACGGTGCGGGCGACGAGTTCCTCCCCGACGAGCCCGCGCTTGATCCCCGTGGTGACGATGCCGGTGCCGAGTGGTTTTGTCAGGATGAGGATATCCCCGGCCTCGGCCCCGGCGTTCGTGATCATGCGGCCGGGATGGACGAGTCCGGTCACGGAGAGGCCGTAGATGGGCTCGGGATTCTTGATGGAATGCCCCCCGGCGAGGGAGCACCCGGCTTCCTTCACCTTGTCGGCACCGCCGCGGAGGATTTCGTTGATGACCTCGTGACCGAGGATCTCCACGGGCATGCCGACGACATTCATCGCCGTGACGGGACGCCCGCCCATCGCGTAGACGTCCGACAGGGAATTGGTCGCCGCGATTTGCCCGTAGAGATAGGGGTCGTCGACGATGGGGGTGAAAAAGTCGACCGTCTGGACGAGGGCGAGCTCGTCGGAAAGACGATAGATCGCCGCATCGTCGGACGTGCCCGATCCGACGAGGAGATTGTCATCCGGAAATTGATCCAACCCGCACAAGACCTGTGCGAGCGCCTCTTGGCTGAGCTTGGAGGCTCAACCGGCGCAGGAGGAAAGGGACGTGAGTTTGATGGGTTCGGTGGACATGGGCTTGAGCCGTTGACGAAGAACGGCGAAGATGCTTTCACGCCGGACGGTGTCTTTTTCAATCGAAATCCCATCCTCACCGCATGTCCCCCGCCCGCATCCTCCTCGTCACGCCGGGAGCCAAGGTCCGCCACTCGGGCAACCGCTGCACCGCCTCGCAATGGGCGGAGATCCTGCGGCGGCAGGGGCACCGCGTCGTGGTCTGCTACGATGTCCCCGAGAGCCTGCCGGCCGCGCAGGCGGACCTGCTCATCGCGATGCACGCGGTGAAATGCGCGGGCGTGATCGATATCTATCGCACCGCCTTTCCCGCGGGCAAGGTGCTGCTCGCCCTCACCGGCACGGACATCTACCCGGATCCCACGGCCGTCGCCCTCGCCTCGATGCGGGAAGCCGACGGACTCATCGTGCTACAGGAAAAGGCCCTTGAGAAGATTCCACCCGATTGCCACGGGAAAACCTCCGTCGTGATCCAATCGGTGACACCTCCGAAGGTGACGGCATCGGAGCCGGAAAGCGGATCCTTCGACGCCTGTGTCGTCGGGCATCTCCGCGAGGTGAAGAATCCCCTCCTCGCCGCCCGCGCGTCCCGCCTCCTTCCGCCGGAATCCCGGCTGCGACTCCGTCAGGCCGGCGGCATCCTCGAACCGGCCTATGCGCCCCTCGTGGCGCGCGAGCAGGCGGAGAATCCGCGCTACGAATGGCTCGGAGAACTTTCCGTCGAGGAAGTCGCGGCCCTTTTCGCCGCGAGTCATCTGATGGTGCTGACCTCCTTCAGCGAAGGCGGTGCCCGCGTCGTCGGCGAGGCGATCGTGGCAGGCATCCCGGTGCTCTCGACCCGCATCGACGGGGTCGTGGGACTGCTCGGCGAGGATTACCCCGGCTTTTTCCCGGTGGACGACGCGGAGGCGCTCGCGAAGCTGCTCTGGCGCTGCGAGTCGGACGCGGATTTTTTCCGGCATCTCCGGGAAGCCGCCGCCGTGCGCGCCCCACGCTTCGATCCCGCTGCGGAATCCGCCGCCCTTGCCGCCGCGATCCAAAAACCGGCACCCGGAAATCCGCCCGCATGAAACCGCTCGACTCCATTCTTCACTCCCTCAATCTCGCGGACGCGCGCCTGATGTCCCTGGTCGAAAGCCTCGACGAGGAGCAACTCCGCGTGCCCTACGAGCCCGGGATCAATCCGCCGGTGTGGGAGGTCGGACACGCCGCCTTTTTCTACGAGTATTTCCTGCTGCGCCACCTCGGCGGGATCGATCCGATCATGCCCGGATACGACGCGGTGTGGGACTCCGCCGAGATCCCCCATCGCGAGCGCTGGGAGCCCGGCGTGGTGCCTGACAAAACCACCACGCTCGCCTACTACCGGCGCGTTCTCGACGAGACCCGCGCCCTCCTCGCCGCGGACGACGGACGCACGGACGAGGCACTCTATCTCGGCCAATACGTCGTGGCGCACCAGTGCATGCACCTCGAGTCGCTCATCTGGTGCCGCCAGACCCTCGGTTATCCCGCGCCGCCCTGGTCGACACCGCACGAGGGATCGGGAAAGACGGTCGATCCATCCGGCGACGCATTTTTCCCGGGAGGTCCCGTCCGCATCGGCGTGCCGCGTCCCGCCCCCGGTGCAACGGCGGTGGATTTCAGCTTCGACAACGAACAACCCGCCTTCGTGAAAACGCTCGCGCCCTTCGCCATTTCGAAGACCCTCGTCAGCCAGGGCGAGTTCCTCGCCTTCGTCGAGGATGGAGGCTACACCCGGCCCGAACTCTGGAGCACGGGCGGCACTTACTGGCGACGCAGATTCCCCCGGACCCATCCGGCCTATTGGGAAAAGCGCGACGGGATCTGGACGGTGCGCCGCTTCGACCGCATCACGCCGCTCGATCCCGCCGCCCCGGCGCTGCATCTCAGCTACTGGGAAGCCGAGGCCTGGTGCCGCTGGGCGGGTCGTCGTCTCCCGTGCGAGTATGAATGGGAATGCGCCACCCGCAGCCACGACTCGCGCAAGTATCCCTGGGGAAACCAACTGCCCTCCGATGCCGCGGCGCTCGCGGATCTCGCCGACCTCGATGCCCGCGCCCTCGGCACCGCACCGGTCGATGCACTGGCCGCGGGTGCCACCCCCGAAGGTTGTCTCCAGATGATCGGCACCTGCTGGGAGTGGACCACCGACGCTTACCTTCCCTACGACGGCTTCCGCGTCGACATGTATGTCTTCATGTCCACCCTGCAGTTCGGCACCCACAAAACCACCCGCGGCGGGAGCTTCGCGACTTCGTCCTCGCTGATCCGCAACACCTACCGCCAGGCCTATCATCCCGACCGTTTCGACGCTTTCACCGGATTCCGGACTTGCGCGATCGGTTGAAAAAGTGGCGGAGAGGGAAGGAATCGAACCAACCCCGGCAAGGATCACTTGCCGACAACGGTTTTGAAGACCGCGGAGCCCACCAGGTGCCCATCGCTCTCCTTGAAAGGAGCCACATGTTCACCGCAAAGCACGCGCGGGTCAATCCTCAAGCCGCGCCGCGAAGCCGCCCCACCACCGCCGCGATCACCTCCACCGCCTCGTCGACCTCGGCCTCGGTCGATAAAATCGAGAGCGAGAGCCGCAGGCTGCTGAAGGCGCGTTCGTCACTGAAGCCCATCGCCTTCTGGACGTGGCTCGGCCTGCCTTTGCCCGTCATGCACGCGCTCCCGGCCGAGCATTGCACCCCCGCCGCATCGAGCGCGGGCAGCAGGTCCGCCGCGGTGCAGCCGTCGAAGGAGACATGCGCCACGTTGGGCGTGCGATGCTCGCGCGATCCGTTGAACCAGACCCTGTCGAGTCGCCCGCCCAACCCTCTCTCGAGACGGTCGCGCAAAGCGGCGACGCGAGAGAGACCACCCGTTTCCATCTCTTCCCGCATGATCGCAGCGGCCTCGCCCAGCCCCACGAGGTAGGGCACGTTCTCCGTGCCGCTGCGACGCCCGCCCTCCTGTCCCCCACCCCGGACCATGGGCTCGAAGGGCGATCCTTCGCGGATAAAAAGAGCTCCCACTCCCTTGGGCGCATGGAATTTGTGACCGCTGATCGAGAGAAAATCCACCGGCACCTCGTCGACCCGCACCGGCACCTTGCCTACGGCCTGGATCGCGTCGGTGTGGACGAACCATCCCGCCGCCCGCGCGACCTCGCAGACCTCCGCCATGGGCTGCACCACGCCCGTCTCGTTGTTCGCCCACATCACCGAGGCGAATCCGGGACGGGAAGGATCGAGAGCCGGGCGGAAGGCATCGAGATCGAGACGGCCCTCCCCGCCGACGCCGCATTTCTCCACCTCGAAACCCACCGCGCCCATCGCCTCGACGGGGCGCAGCACCGCGCTGTGCTCGATCCCGCTGACGACCACCTTTCCCCGCGTGCGGCCGATCTCGCGGGCGAGCGACTTGATCGCCATGTTGTTCGATTCCGTGCCGCATCCGGTGAACACGATCTCGGACGGTTTCGCGCCGATGAGGGCCGCGACCTGCCCGCGTGCCGTCTCGATCGCCTCCCGCACCACCCGTGCCGCCGCGTAGCCGCTCGAGGGATTGTGCCATGACTCGGTCAGATACGGCATCATCGCCTCGATCACGCGCGGATGGACCCGCGTGGTGGCATTGGAGTCGAGATACAGGCTCATTCGAATACAGGAGTGGCGGCCGCCAGTCCGCGGGCGAGGAGACGCCCGTGTGAGGCGATGGCCAGGGCGCAACGGCGGACCTCGCCCGCGTCGTGCGCGGGCAGATCGAGCGACACGACGGGGGCTTGGAAATGCCCGTTCCCTCCCACGGAGTAACGGCGGTCATAATGCTCCGCGAGGAGGCGCGCGACGAGCGGCTCCCATTCGCCGCGCTCCGCCATCGCCTTCCATGCCGCGATGGCCTGGCCGGAATGGAAACCCTTGAGACGGTCGAGGGTCCGCGCGATGCGGAGGCCGTCGCCGAGCCATTCCCCGTAGTCGGCCGTCAGGTAGGCGGCGCGCGCCGCCAGCGGCGAGACGATCTCGATCACCGGAGCCACCTTCATCCGCTGCCACAGGGGATTCGGGAGATTGATCCGCCCGATCTTGGCGCTCTCCGCTTCGAGATAGACCGGACGATCCGCCGTGAACGTGCGCATGCGGTCGTAAAGGAGGGATTCAAAACGCTTCTGCGACGGCTGGGGACTGCCCGGATTGCCCCCGAAGACCGAACCCTTGTGCGAGGCGAGCGATTCCAGATCGAGGACCTGTTCGCCCAAGGCCCCGAGTTCGCGCAGCAGCAGGGTCTTGCCGGCGCCGGTGTAGCCATTGAGCACGATGCAGGAAAGCGCGGCCGCTTTTTCCCCGATCGTGGCCAGGGCCTTCGCCCGGTAGGCCTTGTAGCCCCCTTCCACCAGCGCCACGCCCCATCCGATCTCGGCCAGGATCAGGGCGAGACTGCCCGATCGCTGCCCGCCCCGCCAACAGTAGACGAGAGGCCGGTACTCGCGTTCTTTGCCGGCGAAATGGGCTTCCAGGTGCCCGGCGATGTTCCGCGACACCAGGGCCGCGCCGACCTTCCGGGCCTCGAAGGGCGACACCTGCTTGTAGATCGTCCCCACCCGCGCCCGCTCCGCGTCGTCGAGGACGGGCAGGTTGATCGCACCCGAGACGTGATCCTCGGCGAACTCCGAGGGAGAGCGCACGTCCACCACCTCGTCGAAAGCCGAAAGGGGGTCGTCGGGAAAGGAAATCACCTGGGGCTGGCGTCGCATCACCGGAAAAGGGCGCTCGGTGTCAAAATCCTTACATCGACGGGACGGCGGGATCGCGCAAGATTTTGTCACAAAAATCCCCGCGATTCGTATACATTCTCGAGTCCGGTGTCTTCATGGCACCGGGTCCAAAACTATGAAAACCAAAATTGCATCCATGATGTTGGCCCTCATGGCTTTCGCCTCCGCGGCGATCGCCGGTGAGGTGACCTATGTTGCCGGCATGACCGGCGTGACGTGAGGGGGCTGTAAAAAGGACGTCAGTTCGGCGTTCGGCAGTCTCAAAGGCTTCAAAGCCATCTCGATCGAGAATGGTGACGAAGCGGGAACCCAGGTGGTGACCGTAACCTTCGAAGAAGGTGCGGAAGTCTCCAAGGACGACGCGGTCAAGTCGCTCGGCGACAAGGCTTCGAAGTACGTGGTGAAGACCTGGGAAGCCAAGAAGTAACCTTCGCGGCCGTTTGCGGACGGCCCCGGCTTCCCGCAGACGAATTTCCAAAAAACTGAGCCCCTCCGCCCTCACCGGCGGCGGGGCTCTTTGTTTTCCGGTCCGGCGCGGGACGCTTTTCTCCATTGCTCCCGGCCCGCAGGCTGGCAAGATAGCGCCCATGTTCAAACTCCGCGTCGATACCGGCGGCACTTTCACCGATTGCTGGGGCCTGGCCGAGGGGGAAACGATTCCCCGCCTCGCCAAGGTCCTCTCCTCGGGACGTCTCCGCGTCGCGGTGCGGGCATGGCCTCGTCCAAACGAGCTGATCATCGAGGTGCCCGCCTCCTGGCGGATCGGCGATACCTTTTTCACCGGCTACAAGCTGGAGTCGGACGGAGCCACCGCGCTGGTGCTCTCCTTTGAATCGGCGACGGGCCGACTCGTCCTCTCGCGTCCCCTCCCCCCTGCGGAAGCGGTCGATCTTTTCACCCGCGAGGAGGCGCCGGTTCTCGGGGCCCGGCTTCTCACCGGCACGCCGCTCGACCGTCCCTTTCCTCCCATGGATTTCCGCCTCGCGACGACGCGGGGCACCAATGCGCTGCTCGAGCGCAAGGTGGCCAGGACCGGCATCCTCACCACGCGCGGCTTTCGCGACGTGCTGGAGATGCGCCGCCGCGACCGTCCCCAGACCTGGGGCCTGCGCGGTCACTACACGCCGGTGGTGCCGCGGGCGCTGCGGCTGGAAGTCGACGAGCGCGTGCTG
>JALRFZ010000179.1 GCA_023253615.1 Verrucomicrobiales bacterium
AGCCTACACGAAGCTCACGCGATACAACTCCAGGCCTGACAAGTGCCCAGCACCGATCCCCCTCGAAGAATGTCCCTGGTGCGGCACCCCCTTCGTCCCATCCTGTTTCCAGCTCGATCCACCTGGATCCCGCGAACCGAAAGACCTCCGGGTCGCCTGCGATCACATGGATTGCGCCTTCTCCTCTGCCCGGGGAGAGACTTTGCCCATCCTTGGCGTCGATGAACCGATCTACCGACGGCTCCCCTGCTTCCTCATCGCCACGGTGGACAAATTCGCCGCGCTCCCCTGGACCGGCCGGGTCGGTGCCCTCTTCGGAAATGTCGATCGCCACGATGCGGAAGGCTTCTACGGCCCCTGTGACACCTTGAAGGGCTCGGCTTTGCCCGTGGGCTCTCTGCTCCCACCGGATCTGATCATCCAGGATGAGTTGCACCTGATCTCCGGTCCCCTCGGAACGGTCGCGGGCATCTACGAAACAGCGATTGAAACCCTCTGCCGCCGGGATTTGCCCGGTGGAAACGCCCGCCTGCCCAAAATCATCGCCTCGACCGCGACGGTGCGCCGCGCCGATCGCCAGATCCGCGCTCTCTTCGGCCGGGAACGGACCGCAATCTTCCCTCCGCCGGGTCCTGATCGGAACGACTCGTTCTTTGCCCGCACCATCCCCCCGAGTCCGGAGAATCCGGGGCGTCTCTACCTCGGGGTGGCTGCCCAAGGCCGCAGCATGAAGGTCGTTCTCCTGCGCACCTCGCTGGCTTTGCTCGCCGGCGCGAAGCAGCTCTACGAGGAAGCGGGTGGCACCTCCGAGCACAATCCCTGCGACCCCTACATGACGCTGCTCGGCTATTTCAACAGCTTGCGGGAGCTGGGAGGCAGCCGTCGCATCGTCGAGGATGAAGTGAGCGTCCAAGCCAAAATGAGATGGCGACGTCGCCGCATCGATCCGATCGACGGACTTTTTCTGAACCGGAAGCTGCGAATTCCCATCGAATTGACCTCGCGCGTGGGAACCCACGACGTCTCCCAAGCGAAGCAGAGTCTGGCTGCCAGCTTCGCGGAAGAGAACAGGGTGGATGTGGCCCTGGCCACGAACATGATCTCGGTGGGTCTCGATATCGTCCGGCTCGGTCTCATGGTCGTCCTCGGCCAGCCGAAGACTTCGTCGGAATACATCCAGGCCACCAGCCGGGTCGGCCGCGACAAGAACCGGCCGGGTCTCGTCGTCACCCTCCTGAACGTTCACAAACCCCGCGATCGCTCGCACTACGAACGATTTGGCGTCTATCACCGCACCTTCTACCGATCGGTCGAGGCGACGAGTGTGACACCCTTCTCACCCCGCGCCCTTGATCGGGCGCTCGCCGGAGCCCTCGTCGGGCTCTGTCGTCACGGACTGCCGGACATGGAGGCGGCGATCAAAGCGGGCGCCATCAACAACCATTTGCCGGAACTGCAGCAACTCGTGCAGGTCTTCTCCGAGCGGGCGAAAATTCACGACGTGGACAAAGCCTTGACGCAGGAGGGTGCCGAACTCGCCGCCCACGTCAATGACCTCGCGCAAAACCTCTTGGCGAAGTGGACCCAGATCGCCGGCAAGTGTGCCGCCGAAGGGAGCGCCCTTTCCTACCAGAAGTATGAAGGCGCGAGACAGGGCGAAGCGCTCATCCGCGACTTCCTCGATGCCGACTTCGAGAGCGGAAAGGCGCCTGTCTTCCGCCAATTCCGGGCCAACCGCTCGATGCGTGAGGTCGAGCCATCGGTCGAGATCCTCCTTGAAAACTCCACCCAAGGCACGAACGCATGAGCCGTCACCAAATCCGATCCAACCAGCTCATCACGACCTTCGGCCCCGGGGCAATGGTCGATCTCCCGGACAAGTCCATCATCGTGGCCGGTCTCCACAAGTGGAACTACGAGGCCGACAAGCCATGCCGGATCGATGAGCCGAGACTCGCCGCCAAGATCGCCCGACTGCTCAGGGCATCCTGTCCGGGATTCAAGGCGCAATCCATCGAGCTGCGCACGCCGCCGCCGGCTATCGAATCTTTCTTCCAAAGTGGCACAAAGCAGCCTGGAGTGACCGGCTTTGTTTTTCCGCATTGGCATATCGTTTTATGCGATGTGAGCTCCGAGAAGGGCTTTCGCCGCCGCCGCCTCATTCATCGCGATCTGTTGACAGCGCAGGGACGGTTCAAGGACAGCAACAACAAATCCTGGTCGGTCGTGCCCATCCGTTTCGTGCGCGCCTGCCGCAAGGGGCATGTCGGTGACATCCAATGGAGGAATTTTGTCCATCGTGACCAGATTGGCTGCCAGCAGGATCTCTGGATCGAGGAACGCGGCACAACGGGCGACCTCTCAGACGTCTGGGTTCTCTGTGACTGCGGTGCCAAGAGGAGCATGAGCGATGCGGCGGAAGGCGATACCCTCGGGAAATGCAATGGCAGCCGTCCCTGGCTCGATGACAGCGAAGGCGGTTGCACGGAGACCAACCGCCTCCTGCTTCGCAACGCGAGCAACGCCTACTTCCCCCAGACCTTGCCCGTGATCTCGATTCCAAACAGCCTGCCTGCCGTCGAAG
>JALRFZ010000187.1 GCA_023253615.1 Verrucomicrobiales bacterium
GAAGAGGTCTTCGAACGCGAGCAGCGGGTGCGGCGGCGGTTCGGAGAAAAGCGGAAGACGGGGGCGCGGCGGATGCGCGGGGCGGACTGGGGGGACCTGCGGGTGCTGCGCGATCTGCGCAAGGATGTGATGGGGACGTAGGCATCCCGCGGTTTTCGTCACGGGAAGCGCCCTCGACCGGACGATTGGGGCGTAATGTGACAGTTTTGACACGCAACGGTCATTGCAGGGCTCGCCCGGCGGCGGAAGGTGCCGCGCTGTCGGTTGATCGAGTACGATTGGAGACCGAAAGCGAACGAAATTGTCACAAATCACCCCTCAGAAAACCTGTCATTCCGATGAAAATTCGCTCCATTTCTTCCATTTTTGTCACCTTGGGGGCGCTGGGTGCGCTCCAGATCTCGCGTGCCGAGGAGGTCGTGAAGGTCGATGAGGCGATCGCGCCCTACCAGCAGGTCAGCGGTGTGACCGGCAGTCTGAACTCGATCGGCTCCGACACGCTCAACAACCTGATGACGCTCTGGGCCGAGGGCTTCAAGGCGAAGTATCCGAATGTGAACATCCAGATCGAAGGCAAGGGATCTTCAACCGCACCGGTGGCCCTGATCGAAGGCACCGCCCAGGTTGGGCCGATGAGCCGGGCGATGAAGTCGGAAGAAATCGACGAATTCGAGAAGAAATTCGGATACAAGCCGCTCGAGGTGAAGGTCGCGATCGACGCGCTCGCCGTCTATACGCACAAGGACAATCCGATCAAGGGACTGACGATGCAGCAGCTCGATTCGATCTTTTCCTCGACGTTCAAGGCCGGCGGCACGGCGATCAAGAATTGGGGGCAGGCTGGTCTCGAGGGCGAGTGGGCGACCAAGGACATCTCGAAGTATGGCCGCAACAGCGCCTCGGGCACCTATGGATTCTTCAAGGATGAGGCGCTGATGAAGGGTGATTTCGACGCGTCGGTGAAGGAGCAGCCGGGATCTTCGGCGGTGGTGCAGGGTGTGGCGAGCGATCTCGGTGGCATCGGCTATTCGGGGATCGGCTACCGGACTTCCGGGGTGAAGGCGATCGGCCTGGGGGTGAGCGAGGACGCTCTTTTCGAGCCGACCTACGAGAACTGTCTCGCGGGAGATTTTCCCCTGGCGCGCTTTCTCCTGGTCTACGTCAACAAGAGCCCGGAAAAACCGCTTGATCCGCTTACTTTGGAATTCCTGAAATTCGTGCTTTCCAAGGAAGGGCAGGAGGTGGTGGTGAAGGACGGTTATTATCCGATGCCGGCGGAGGTCATCGACGAGGTGATCGCCGAGCTCACGAAGTAAAATTTTCGACCCACAAGGCGAATTCGATTTACGTCGGGCGGATTTCGCATTGGGTGTTGGGGGGTGGATCCTTCCGCCCCCGAGACTTTATGAAGCAACATCCCAGCCGGAAGGAATCCGCCGCATCATCCGTCGCGTCGCGCGTCCCGGATCCCCGTCGTTTCGAGGCATCGAAGCGGGTGCTGCTGGTCGACGCCTTCATGAACCGCTTCATCAAGGTGGGCGGGATCGGGGTGGTGGTGGCGGTGATCGGCATTTTTGTCTTCATCGTGTCCCAGGTGGTGCCGATGTTCCAGTCGGCGAAGGTCGATCTCTCGGATACGATCGGGCTCGGTGAGGTCCTCCCGGAGGGCGACTATGTCGCGATCGCCGCGGATGAGTGGGGCGAGCGTCCCCTCGCACTTCGTGCCGACGGGCGTTTCTTTACGGCCGACCTGGGTGCCGGTGGCAAGGTGACGGAGATCGACTTCCAGTTTCTCGACGGCGACACGATTTCGACGGTCAGTGCCATGCCTGGCAGCGGGGTGATTACCGTGGGCACGGCCGGTGGGAAGGTGCATCTGGTCGATTATGAGTACGAAGCGAGCTTTTCGGGAGGCAAGCGCAGTGTCGCGGAGACGCTCGCGAAGGGTTACACGGGTGACTTCGGCGGGCCGGTGAAGCGGGTCGCTTTCGGTCAGTCAGGGGCGGCCCGGCTGGTCGCCGGCCTTGCTGCGGGCGCGGAGGGCGATCTTCTCACCGTGAACCTGATCGAGAGGAAACGCAGCCTCGTCGGGTCGGGCACGTGGCGCGAGACGGCCTCGATCGATCTGACGAAATCTCTCCGTCCGGGGGTGCCGGTGAATTCGCTTTTGGTATCGAACCGGGCCGACACGCTCATCGTGGTCTTCGCCAACGGCGAGGTGGATTATCATTTCCGCTCGGGGACGTCGACCGAGTTCGAGCTGCGCCAGACCTTCCGTCCTTTCGCGGAGCTTACCAATCCGACGATCGCTAGCGCGGGATTCCTCTTCGGCGACGTTTCGCTCGTCTTCGTCTCGCCGACTGGTGAAAACCTCGTCTACAGCCTTTTCCGGACCGAGGAAGAACCGGTGCGCATTTTCCATCCGACGAAGGATTTCGCCTCGCTTGGCGGGAAGGCTGGCGCTGCCTATTTCACCAAGAGTCTGCGAAACAAGGCTTTCCTCATCGGATCGGGCAAGATGGTGAGCCTGCGCCACGCCACCACTGAGAAGGTCCGGTGGGAGGGGGAGCTGCCCTTCGCGGTGCGCCATGCCCTCATCGGAGCGAAGTATGATTCGCTGCTTTTCCTCGGCGACGACCGGCGCTTCCATCGTTTCGCCCTCGACGATCCGCATCCCGAGGTGAGTGTGAGGGCGCTCTTTGGCAAGGTCTGGTATGAAGGCTCGCCGGAGCCGAAGTACGAATGGCAGTCGACGGGGGGATCGGACGATTTCGAGCCGAAGCTCTCACTGATACCGCTGATTTTCGGCACGCTCAAGGGTACCTTTTATGCCCTGCTTTTTGCGATGCCGATCGCGCTATTCGGGGCGATCTACACTTCTGAATTCCTCCATCCCTGGAACAAGGTCTACGTGAAGCCGGTGATGGAGATCATGGCCTCGCTGCCTTCCGTCGTACTCGGTTTCCTCGCCGCGCTCTGGCTCGCGCCCATCCTCGAGCAACGCGTGCCTTCGATCCTGTGCATCGTCTTCCTCCTGCCGGTGGCCTCTTTTGTGATCGGGTGGCTCTGGAGCCGCCAGCCCCAGTCGATCCGGAAGCATGTCCCGGCGGGCCGCGAGTTTCTCTATTTCCTGCCGGCGCTCCTCGGGATCCTTGTGGCCGGCTGGCATCTCGGGCCTTTTCTGGAAAAGGTCGTCTTCACCGTGCCGGATGCGGAGGGTGGCCGGGTCGGGGATTTCACGCGCTGGTGGCCGGCCATCACCGGCACCGCCTATGAGCAGCGGAATTCCCTCGTCGTCGGTTTCGTCATGGGGTTTGCGGTGATCCCGATCATCTTCACGATCGCCGAGGATTCCCTCTCCAATGTGCCGGGGTCGCTGCGTTCGGGATCGCTCGCGCTCGGGGCGAGCCGCTGGCAGACCGCATGGCGCGTGGTGCTCCCGACGGCTTCGGCGGGGATTTTCTCGGCGCTCATGATCGGCCTCGGCCGCGCGGTGGGCGAGACGATGATCGTCGTCATGGCCACGGGGAACACCCCCATCATGGACTGGAACATCTTCTCCGGCATGCGCACCCTCTCGGCGAACATTGCCGTGGAGCTGCCCGAAGCCCCGCACCACGGCACCCTCTACCGTACCCTGTTCCTCGGGGCGGTCGCGCTTTTCGTGATGACTTTCGCGGTGAATACCGTCGCCGAGGTATTGCGCCAGCATCTGCGCGAGCGCTACAAGACCGTCTGATGACTGATCCGCCCGATCCACTTCACGCATGAGCTTTTTTTCCCCATCTTCTTCCGGCAAAGTGGAACCCGCCTCGGGCGAGCCGATGGTGTGGTTTTCCGGGATGTGGCTCGGCATCGGACTGCTCATGATCGTGACCCTCCTCGGGGTGATCGTGAAGAACGGGCTGACAATTTTCTGGCCTTCCCGCGTCGTCGAGGTCGAGCTCGTCGAAGGCAGCCCGGCCTCGATCCAGGGCGCGAAGGTTCTCGCGGGCGAAGTGCGCAAGATCCAGGAAAAACGCATCCAGTCCGAGACGGGCGGCACGGCGAGGGAAAAGCAGCTCTTCGTCGGGAACCGTGACGCCTATGGTTTCGGTTTCCGTTACCTCGACGAGGCCGATATCGCGAAACTCTCCGAGCCGGAGGGCATTGTGGTGGCTGAGCGCGTCGAGTACGGCGACCTCATCGGTTACCCGGTCGCGCTAAAGCTTGCCGATGGCGAGGTGCGCGCCGATGATCCGGGATTTTTCGATCGTTTGAAAAAGGTCGTCGCCGCGGGGAACGCCCGGCGCCACGAGATCGAGTCGATCGAAAAGGTGCAGATCGGCAGGATCAACCAACGCATGGGTTCGCTGCGTCTCGCGGAGCGCAAGGCAGAGCTGGAGGGCCGGCTCACCGAAGACTACCGCACGGGGATCGCGGCGGACCTCGCCGAGTTGCAGCGGCAGTATGAGATCCTCGCCGGCAAGGCGGCGAACCTGCGCGCCGAGCAAAAGTCGGGCCTTTTTGTCTACCGGCTCCCCACCGGGACGGAGCGCGAGATCCCCGTGGGTGATCTGATGCAGTTTTATTTCCCGAACCAGATCGGCTTTTTCACGCGGGTCGGGCACTTCTTCTCCGAGGTCTGGCATTTCCTTTCGCGTGAGCCGCGCGAGGCGAACACCGAGGGCGGCGTCTTCCCCGCGATCTTCGGTACGTTCGTGATGACGCTGTTGATGAGCGTCGCGGTGGTGCCTTTCGGAGTGGTCGCCGCGATCTACCTGAGGGAGTATTCGAAACAGGGACCGCTCGTCCGCGCCGTCCGCATCGCGGTGAACAATCTCGCCGGCGTCCCATCGATCGTGTTCGGTGTTTTCGGTCTCGGATTCTTCGTTTATTTCGTCGGGGGCAGCATCGACAGTCTCTTTTTCCCCGAGCGGCTCCCCACGCCGACCTACGGCACCGGTGGTATTCTCTGGGCCTCGCTGACGCTCGCGCTGATGACCGTGCCTGTCGTCATCGTCTCGACCGAAGAGGCTCTTGCGGCGGTCACGCGGGGAGCCCGCGAAGCCTCGCTCGCGGCGGGAGCCTCGAAGTGGCAGACGATCCAGCGCATCGTCCTGCCGGCTTCGGTGCCGGGGATCATCACCGGTCTCGTTCTCGCGATGGCGCGGGGTGCGGGGGAAGTGGCCCCGCTCATGCTGGTGGGCGTGGTGAAACTCGCCCCGACGCTGCCTCTCGATACCGTGGCTCCTTTCATCCATCTCGAGCGCAAGTTCATGCACCTCGGATTCCACATCTACGATCTGGGATTCCAGTCGCCCGATTCCGAAGCCGCGAAGCCGATGGTCTTCGCCACGACCCTGCTCCTCATCGGGCTCGTCGTCACCCTGAACGCCGCCGCCATTCTCCTGCGCGAAAAATTGAGGCGGAAATACGCCAGCAGCGCCTTCTGATCGTCCCTTTCCGATCCGCCCGACCGCCCGCATCTTCTCCATGGAGGACATCCACCCCACCCACGATTCCGAACCGATGACCCAGCCGTCCAGCACCGTAACCAGCGCCACGGAAGACGGCGCCTCCGCCGCGCCGGTCCGGAAGAAGGACTACATCCAGGTCCGCGATTTCTCTTTCAACTACACGCCCCACGTCCGCGTCCTCCACCACATCACGATGGACATCCCGGAGAACGAGGTGACCGCCTTCATCGGACCCTCCGGGTGTGGCAAGACGACCCTGCTCCGGAATTTCAACCGGATGAACGATCTCATCGACGGGATCTCGCACGAGGGCACCATCACCGTGAACGGGCAGGATATCTTCGATCCGGACCTCGAGGTCATCTCCCTGCGGAAACGCATCGGCATGGTCTTCCAGAAGTCGAACCCGTTCCCGAAGTCGATCTACGAGAACGTGGTCTACAGCCTGCGCGTCGCCGGCCAGCGCAACAAGGAGATCCTCGACGAGGTCGTGGAGCGCAGCCTGAAGGGCGCGGCGCTGTGGGACGAGGTCAAGGACCGTCTCCAGCAGAGCGCCCTCGGCCTCTCCGGCGGTCAGATGCAGCGCCTCTGCATCGCCCGGGCCATCGCGAACCAGCCCCACATTCTCCTCATGGACGAGCCCTGCTCGGCCCTCGATCCCATCGCCACCGCGAAGGTCGAGGAGCTGATCATGGAATTGAAACAGCAGTTCACCGTCGTCATCGTCACGCACAACATGCAGCAGGCCGCGCGCATCTCGGATCGCACCGCCTACTTCTATCTCGGGAAACTGATCGAGATGGATGCGACCCTGAAGATCTTCAACAATCCGGTGAAGAAAGAGACCGAGGATTACATCTCGGGCCGTCTCGGCTGACACGATCGGCCGGCCCCGGGGATCAGACGAAAAAGTCGGTCACGGAGAAGACCTCCACGCCCTGTGCGCGTCCTTTCACGCGGTGGACGCCGTGGTTCTTGCAGTGCGCGCGCACCTCGGGCCACTCCCGCACGAAGTCGCCGGAAAGCAGCACGTTCTTTCCGAGATCGCGCGTCAGGGACTCGAGGCGGAAGGTGAGATTCACGGGATCGCCGACCAGGGTGAATTCCCCCTGGCTCATGCCCCCGTAGGCGACCTTGCCGGTGTGGAGGGCCACGCCGATCTCAAAATGGCGGTCGATCTTCTCGAAGACATCGGGACGCTCGCTGTAAATCCGGTCGCACGACGCCAGCAGTTGCTCCGCCGCCCGGAACGAAGCCGCGAGCGTTTCAGGTGACACCGTCGTCCAATAGGCGAGGACGCAATCGCCGATGAATTTGTCGACCGTCGCGCCCGCCTCGGCGAGGATGCGTTCGCAGTCGGAATACCAACTGCCGATGATCTGGGCGAGGTCGTCCGCTTCGATCGCCTCGGAGAGCGAGGTGAAGCCCTTGATATCGCTGACCAGCAGCACTACGGGCGTGGAACGGATCAGGGCGACGGTGGATCCGCCGAGATCCTCGAGGCTGGCGGGCGAGGACTTTTCACCGCGTTCGCCATAATGAAATTCGTGATCCGCGAAGGTCAGGACATCGCCGTGTTGCAATTGCCTCGCCGCCGTGACCCGGGATCCGTTCAGGTAGCTGCCGTTGAAGCTGCCGAGGTCGAAAAGGTAAAAGCCCCCGTCCTGCTTCCGGATCATGGCGTGACGGCGGGACACCCGCGGGTCGGCGATGATGATCTGGCACTCGGAACTGCGGCCGATGATGGAGACGGCCGCAAGATCCTGGATCTCGTCGTTTTCGATGCGTTGGAGATAGGCGTTCAAGCGGCTAGATCAAACCAAGTTCAGGGTAGGGGGGCAAGCGGGAAAGGCAACATCTCAAAATCGATCCCGGATTCGCCACGTAAAGATCGATTAAATATTGTTTTTATTAAAATTATCAATTATTGTCAAGAATGACTTCAGATTCCACGCAGATCGCGCCTTGGCAGCGGGTCCGGGGTGTCCCGGGGCTGTTGTGGGCCGCGGCGGAAATCAATCCTGCGAGACCTTTCCTCGAGGATCGGTTCGGTCGCACGCTGACCTATGCCGCGGCCGCGGACGAAGCGAGGCGTTTTGCCGGTTTCCTCCGCTCGGCCGGCGTTTCCCGCGGCGACCGCGTCGCCATCCATGTCCAGAATCGCTGCGAGCTCGCCACGGCCTTGTTCGGAGTCTCCCTCGCGGGAGGGATCTTCGTCGTCCTGAATGCGAAACTGCGTCCCAAGGGCCTCGCCGCGATCCTTGCCCAGGCCGGGCCCGCGGTGATCGTCGTCGATGAGGTGACCGCGGCCAATCTCGAGGGGATCGATCCGGGCGAGGCCCGGGTGGTGTCGCTGGCGAACGGATCCTGGACGGAAGCGCTGGCCCACGCGCCCCTCGAGGGCGCTTGGTCCGGCATTGACGTCGATGCCGCCTGTCTCGTCTTCACCTCGGGCAGCACCGGCACCCCGCGCGGCGTCACCCTCACGCACGACAACATCACCTATGTCGTCGGGGCGATCCAGGAGCGTCTCGGCTACCGTCCCGACGATCTCATCGGCGGCTTCCTGCCCCTCGCCTTCGATTACGGTCTCTACCAGATTTTCCTCGCGGCCCAGGCCGGGGCGAAGCTCTACCTTGGCGATCCCGAGCAGGTCGGGCCGCGACTGCCGCGCGTCCTCCGGGAGACGGGCGTCACCGTGCTGCCCGGCGTGCCCTCGGTCTATGCCGCGCTCATTGCCCTGGGGCGGCGCGGGCCTCTCGATCTGCCGGGGTTGCGCGCCATCACCAACACCGGCGAGCGGCTGCCGCTCGCCTATATCGAGGAATTGCAGCGTCTCCTCCCCGGGCTCGAGGTCTTCGTCATGTATGGACTCACCGAGTGCAAGCGTGTCTCCATCCTGTTGCCATCGGAGTTTGCCGAACATTCCGACACGGTCGGCCGGCCCCTCGCCGACACCGAAGTCTACGCCGTCGATGGCGAGGGGAGGCGGCTCCCGCCCGGTGAGACCGGCGAACTCGTCGTGCGTGGCCGCCACGTCGCTCTCGGTTACTGGCGGGCTCCGGAGGAAACGGCGCGACGTTTTCGCAAACGCGCCCCCGAGACCGCCGTCGAGCTCTTCACCGGCGACAGCGGCTCGGTCGATGCCGGAGGATACATCCGCTTCTCCGCGCGCAGCGATGATTGGATCAAACACCGCGGCCACCGCATCAGCCCGCTCGAGATCGAGACCGAAGCTTGCCAGATCGATGGCATCGTCGAGGCCGCCCTCCTCCAGCGCGAGAGCGACGATACCTTGCATCTCTTCGTCACGGTCTCCGACCCTGCCTTGGTGCCCGGGACGATCCTGCGGACCCTCGGCACCGTGCTCGAGGCCGCGAAGGTCCCCGACCAGATCGTGCTTCTCTCCGAAATGCCGAAGTCCATCAATGGCAAGATCGATCGCAAGAGCCTCCTCGCGGGACTCGCCGGATGATCGCGCGCCGACGCCATGCCCTACCAGATCACAGCCTTTTCCGGAGCGCAGGAGGAGCGCCGCGACCTCGCCGGATTTCTCGCCCGTTTTGTCAGCGATGGCGAATTGCCCCACCCGCGGCCCGGCGACGATGATCCGGCCGTCTGGCTGCGGCGCATGACGTGGTGGTGGGATGAAAACCCCCATTGCCAAGAGGACTCTCCGCGCGGCTTTCTGCTTCACCACGCATCGGCCGGCCTCGTTGGATTCAGCGGCCTCATTCCTTTCACCTACACGTCCGCGGGAGAGAACATCCCCACCCTCGTGACGACGACCCTTTTCGTGCGCGATCTCCACCGCAGCGCCGTGATGGGATTGATCACCCGGCAGCGCGCCCTCGGCCGCGATTTTCAGATCATCGACGGCTCGCCGTCGCCCGAGATGCGTCGTCTCCTCGGCAAACTCGGCTACGAACACGCCGGCGACCGCTCCCAATACGTTTTCCCGACCCGGACTTTCGGGGGATCCCTCGCCCGACTCGCCCTCGTCGCGGCGGATTGGAGCGTGCCCCTGCCTTCTGCCGCCGAAACCGCCGGGTGCCGCCTCATCAACGATCCGGCACGATGGATCGAACCCGCCTCCGGCCGTGACGAGGCCGGGTCCATCCGACGCGCTTCCGACCCCGCGACCCTCGCTTGGCTCGCGCGATGCGGATCCGAGCCTCGCGCGTTTTTCGGGCTCGTGGATGCGGACGGGGTGCCGATCGCGCGCGCCCTCGGGGTCTACAAAAAACGTGTCGGGGTGAACGCCTGCCTTTTTCTCGACCACGCCGATTTCCATCCCGGGGGCGGCGGTCTCCTCCTGCTGGTGAAAAAGCTGCTCTCCGACCCTGCCGCGGGGCTCGCCCGCGACACCGCCATGATCGTGATCTCGCGATTCGGTTCCCCTTCGTGGCACGGCGTGCCCGGGCGGACGGCCGGATCCATCCTCCATTACCAGCTGCCCTCCCGCTGGCAGGGCCGCCCCCGGTCTTGCCTGCCCGTCGAGGGCGATCTCGTGTTGCTCTGATTACTTCCCCCGCATCCATGAAATGCCTCTGGCTCACCCGCAAATACCCGCGTCCCACCAACAGCGGCGAATTGATCTATTCCAATGGACTCATCCGCGCGTTCGCCAGGACCGGAGTCGATCTCACCGTGCTCGCCCACGACAATGACGAGGCCCCCGTCGGCGACGGTTCCGAGGCCAGTTCCTACCGGGATGAAGACCGCGTCGAGTGGCGGCTCGGCTCGCCGCAACTGGGTTCGCGTCTGGGCAGTCTCTTCACCGCCTATCCCGCCGATTCGTGGCGTCTGAAGCAGGGCGGTCCGGAAAAGGCCTTCGTCGAAGCCATCGCGCGGGAATCGTGGGATGCGATCATCATCGACCATGCCGCCCTCGGATGGGCGCTCGGTCCCATCCGGGAACGTCGCAAGGCCACCGGCATCGCGGGGGATCCCGTGCTCGTCTACATCTCGCACAATCACGAGGCGAAGGTGCGGCGGGAAGTCGCGCGAAACTCCTCCGCGGGCCTCCCCCGGCGCCTCGCCCTCCGCCTCGATGCCGAAAAATACGCCCGGCAGGAAGAGGCCCTCTGCCGCGAGGTCGACCTCGTCACCGCCATCACTCCGGCCGAGGTCGAGGCCTATCGCGATCAATTTCCGCGGCAGCGATACCTCTGCCTCACCCCCGGATACGAGGGACCCTTCCATGCCGATCGTATCATCACAGCCGCGACCCCGCGCCGGGTGGTGATGTCGGGATCCTTCGAATGGATCGCGAAACGGATCAATCTCGAGCGTTTCCTCGAACAGGCCGCCGCTCCGCTCGCCGATGCCGGAGTGGGGCTGCAGATCGTCGGAAAGACCGATGAAGACTTCCGCCGGGCCATGATCGGGCGTTTTCCCGGCGTCGATTTCGTCGGGCGCGTCCCGGAAATGACGCCCTACCTCCTCGAAGCGCGACTTGGCTTGATCGTCGAAGAATTCGGCGGCGGCTTCAAACTGAAGACCCTCGAATACCTCTTCCACGGGCTTCCGCTCGCCGGACTCGTCCAGGCCGTCGAAGGATTGCCCCTGCAAAGTCCCGGACATCTCATCCTCGAGCGCGACGTGCCCGCCCTGATGCGATCCGTGATCGATGCCATCGACGACCTCGACCGTCTCAATGCCATGCGCGCCGGTGCCTTCGCCCTCTGCCGCGAAGCCTTCCGGTGGGAGGATCGCGGACGCATGCTGCACGAGGCCCTCCTCGAGCGCCGCGGGGTCGCCCTCGCCGGATGAAAATCGCGTCGCCGGCGTATCCCGCCACGGGCCGTTCTCGTAACTTCCCTTGTCCGCATTCGCGTTGACATCCCCTGAATTGACGCTTCCTTGCCCGCGAAATTATGAGCTCCGACTCCTCCGAATCGAAAAGTCCACTCGCCACCCTTCTTGGGAACGGCTTCCTCGTGTTGATTCCCCTTTCCCTCATCGTGATGCTCGGGGTCGTCGGCTTCGCCTTCATCGGCGGAATGAAAGACGACACCAAGAAGGAGGAAGTCGCCGCTGCCGCGCCCGCCGCCCCTGCCGCCGCCGATGCCTCGGCCGCACCCGCCGCCCCGGCTGACTCCACCGCTGCCGCCGGAGGTGCTCCCGCTCCGGCTCCTGCCGCCGCCCCCGCTGCCGCGATCGATCCCGAGGTGATGGCCCTTGGCAAACAATCCTACATGCTCTGCGCCGCCTGCCACGGACCCGACGGCAAGGGCCTCAAAGCCGGCCCGGCCCTCATGGCCCCCAGTCTGGTGGGTTCGGAGATGCTCGTCGGCGATCCTGACAAGGGTCTCCTCGTCGTGCTCAAGGGCATCGCCAAGGAGAACATGAATTACATGGGCGTGATGGCCCCTCTCGCCGCGGGCCTTGATGACCAGAAACTCGCCGCCGTGATGACCTACGTCCGCAACGAGTGGGGCAACAGCGCCCCCGCCGTGACCGTGGAGCAAGCCGCCGCCGCCCGCGCGAAATTCGCCGACGTGAACGCCCCCGCAGGAGTCAAGCGCGCCGAGATCGACGCGATCGTCGAAGCCCACAAGAAGTGATCCTTCCACCGGAGAGGGTCGGGTCGTCGGCTCAACCCTGTGTGGTCGCGCGGTCTTTCCGGAATTGTCCGATTTCCGCGACGTAGTGGTAGCCGAGTTCCTTCATCCTCGCTTCGAGCCGTTCCTGGTCGAGGTCGTGGGTGCGGCAGAGATCCTCGAGATCCTCGCAATCGTTCCGCAGGGCCGTGTTGACGAGACCCGGGAGCAGATCGGGATGGATCGTTTCAAAGCGGTGCAGATTCATGGATTCGGTCACGCGTGACGCAGCAGCACCGCCCCATTGTCGAATCCGGGCAGGAGCACGTCGCTGACGATCACCACGGGATCGCCCGCCTCGACGAGGCCTTTTTCCCGCAGCCAGGCGAGGGCGAGGCGCGTGTTTTCCGCCGGATCGGCGGCGAGGTCGAACCGCACCGGAAGGACCGCCCGGTTCATCACCAGGGATCGCACCACCGCGGCATCGGGAGAAAAGGCGAAAATCGGTGCCCGTCCCGGACGCAGGTTCGCCGCGACATTCGCGAGCACGCCGCGGGCGGTGAAAACGAGGAGGCTGGATCGCTCCAGCGAGGCGGCGAGGAGCACGGCGGAACGGACGAGTTGCTCCTTTTCCGATTTCAATTCCAGGGTAGCCGAACATCCCGCCACCGGTTCACGCTCGATGCGCCGGGCGATGCGGTCGAGCGTCTCCACGCATTTCACCGGGTAGCGGCCGACGGAGGTTTCCCCGCTGAGCATGATGGCGTCGGCCTGCTCGAAGACGGCGTTGGCCACATCGGTGACCTCGGCCCGGGTCGGCACCGGATTTTCCACCATGGATTCGAGCATGTGGGTCGCGACGATCACCTTGCGTCCGATCCGCGCGCATTCCGCGACGATGCGGCGCTGCACGACGGGCAGTTCCTCGAGATGCACTTCGATGCCGAGGTCGCCGCGCGCCACCATCACCGCATCGGATTCCGTGACGATGCCGGCGAGATGTTTCACCGCTTCCTGATCCTCGATCTTGGCGACGATGGAGGCCTGGCTGCCGAGTGCGCGCAGCTTTTCACGGAGCAGGGCGACATGGGCGGCGTCGCGAACGAAGCTGATCGCCACGAAATCGGCTCCGATCGAGGCGGCGAGCGCGATGTCGCGCTCGTCTTTCTCTGTCAGCACGGGCAGATGCACGAGGATGCCGGGCAGATTGATGTGGCGGCGCGATCCCATCGCCCCGTCCGTCAGCACCTCGCCGACGACACGGCCGGGCTCGATCCGCGTGACCCGGAAATGCAGTTCGCCGTTGTCGACGAGCATCACGTCGCCCTCGCGGAGATCGCCGTGGAGACCTTCGTAGTTCGTCGTCACGGAGAGGGCGCGGGTGGGGGAGAGGTCGGCGTTGCGGAACTCCACCAGATCACCGCGTTTGAGGGCGAGTTTGCCCTCGACGTCGCCGGTGCGGATCGAAGGTCCCTGCAGATCGACGAGGGTCGCGACCTCGACCCCGAGCGAGGCGGCCTCGGACCGGACCGTGGCCACGATCTCGCGCACCCAATCGTGGGCCGCGTGGCTCATGTTCAGGCGGAAAATGCCCGCTCCGGCGGTGATGAGCGATCGGATCACCTCGGGTGCGCTCGTGGCCGGGCCGAGGGTGCAGATGAGTTTGGTTTTGCGAAGGGACATGGGGGTGGTCGGGGACGCGGCCAGTGTAGAGTCTCCTGCTTGACGCGGCAAGGTGCCGCCTGGAAAATCCGGCATGAGCGATCCCCTCGATGAAACCTCCGCCACTTACGCTTCCGAAGGCCCCACCGGAGTCTTCAGCCGCGAGGCCAACGGGCGGCATCAGTTGCCCACCCCATTTGCCGTTCCCTCATGGGAGCCTCGCCTGGCGATCGATCATCCTTCGATCGAAGCCGGTGCTCTCGCGGCTTCGATCGAGTTCCACCTGAAGGTCCGCCTCTGGCGGATCAGCGGCGAAGAACGTTTCATCATCCACGATTGTGGTCCGACGCGGCGGCTTCTCTATTTCAAGGGGACGCACTTCGCGGCGGGATTCAAGCCGTGGCCGGTCGAATCGGCCGGTGCGTCCATCGAGGAGGCGTCGGAAAGAATCGCCTCCTGGCTCGCCGGGGAGGCGGAGTATCCGCCCCAACCGTGGTTCGAGGGTTCGGAAAGCCGGGTTTCCAGCTCTACGAGGTTCCCGACCAGGAACCTCCCCGCGTCTGCTACGGGGGATTGCTCGTCGAACCGAAACGGTTCGAGATCCACAAGTGAGAATGGACGGCCGTCCGCCGCCAAAACTCAGCCCCTCACGAGATAACGGAAGGCGGCGGCGCCGACCAGGAGGAAGACGATAGCGATGACGAGTCCGGTGAAAATGGCCATGGCCGGAAGAGTTAACACAGTTTGGCCAATTGCCAAATCGGAAGATGCGGCGGAGTCAGCATCCCTGAAGAGGGGCGCTGCGCCAATCTCCCCGCCTTTGCAAATCGACCGGGGCGATTTTAGGGTCGCGAGTCATGACTCTTTTCCTCGCCTCCGTCACCCTCGGCATCGTGCCCATGGTCATCTACGCCCTCGTCGTCTGGCGGCTCGACCGTTGGGAAAAGGAGCCCTTCCCCCTTCTCCTCGCCGCCTTTTGCTGGGGCGCGGTGCCCTCAATCCTCTTCGCCCTGGTCGCCCAACTCGTCTTCGGCAGCCCGCCTCCCCCCGAGGGGGGCGAGGTCTCGCTGATGAGCGAGCTCTACGATGCCAGCTTCCTCGCGCCGCTGACCGAGGAACTCGTGAAGGCCTTCGGCGTTTTCCTCATCTTCCGGATCTTCCACCGCGAGGTCGATTCCGTGCTTGATGGACTCGTCTACGGCAGCATGGTCGGGTTCGGATTCTCCGCGGTGGAGAATGCCTTTTATTTCATGGGACAACCCGACGCGGGCAGTTTCCTCCTCCTCTTTTTCCTCCGCGCCTTCATTTTCGGCATGCTCCACGCCCTCTTCACCGGGCTCTTCGGCGTGGGCCTGGCCCTCGGAAAATTTTCGGGAAATCCGTTCGGCAAGCTCTTCTGGCCGGCGCTCGGGCTGGGTCTGGCGATGGCGACGCACGCGCTCCACAACTACTTCGCGACCCTCGGCGGAGAACATCTTCTCTACGCAATCGGCGGGGTGACGGTGGGGATCCTCTGGTTCGGCGCGACCGCCTGGATCTGTCTTTACCATGAGAGCCGCTGGATCCGCATCCAGCTTTCGGAAGAGGTGGAGAAAGGCGTGATCTTCGCCGAGCAGGCCCTCGCGGCCGCGGATTTCTGGAAACGGAGCAGCCTCTTCGGCGGTTGGAGCCGGCGTCACCTGCTGCATGAGGCGACCGAATTGGCCTATCAGAAGCAAAAGGCGCTGCGACACGGGCTGGACGCCGATCTGCAATCGCGTATCGCCCGCCTGCGCGAGCGGGTGAGGTCGTTGAGCCATGCCGATCCCTTGGTCGCGAGCGGGGTGATCCGGCCGGGACGGCCGTTGCCGCCGCCCTTGCCCCCGAAACGCAGGGTGCCTCCACCCTTGCCGGGCTGAGCGGGGGCGTGGGGATTGATCTCCGGGCCCGTTGATGGGCGGAATGCAATTCCGCCCTACTTGGTGTGCTCAACGGGGGGCGTGGGGGAGAAAGTAGGGCGGATTTGCAATCCGCCTCCGGAGCCACGAGCCGGCCACCCTGGGGATCACACGAACGATTGGTGCAGGCGCAGGTAGCTTTCCCACTGCACGGGGCGCATCGCGTAGACGCCTTCGGTACGACGGCCGATGCCGGGATCGTAGACCTCCCAACCGTAGCGGGAATGGCGGCGACCGTAGTCGAAGCGATAGATCCACTCGCCGAATTCATCGCGGCGCCAGAGGGCCGGATCGGTGCCGGGCACGGTTTCGGCATTCTGCCAGACGCTCTCGATCACGTAGCGGTCGTATCCTCCGACGCGCGGAGCGGGATCCTCGGCGACCAGCGAAAGATCGTCGTAGCCGCCGCGACTCGCGGAGGGAGCGAGAAAGGCGCCGGAATCGCAATCGCTCGCCGGGAGGTTGGTCTCGCCCCTGCCGGGAAATTCCAGCCGGGACTCGTCCGCATCGTTTTCGCTTTGGTCGTAGAACATGTTTATTCTTTTGAACAGTTTTAATCTACGGCGATTCGGGATCTTGCCAAGCGAAATTCTTTCCCGACCCGGAACGAAATCACCGATGATACTCCTGCAAGGCCCGGACCTCGACGTCCTTGGCCTGAAGTGACCGGATGGCCTTGAGGGCGGCGTCGGCGCCGCGGAGGGTCGTCATAATGGGGATGCGGCACTGCATGGAGGCGGTGCGGATCTTGATCTCGTCGGCTCGCGGGTTCTTGCCACTGGGCGTGTTGATGACGAGGGCCATCTCGCCGTTCTTCATCAGGTCGATGACGTTGGGGCGCTGGCCGCTCGCGAGCTTCGGCAGGAGATTCGCGGGAATGCCGGCGGCGGTGATGTCGCGTCCGGTGCCCTCGGTGGCGTAGATCGTGAAGCCGAGCTCGTGGTAACCCTTGGCGAGGCGCACGACGTTGGACCGGTCGCTTTCCTTGACGCTGATGAAGACATTGCCGCCCTTCGGCAGCGAGCCGCCCGCGGCCATCTGGCTCTTCGCGAAGGCGAGACCGAGGTCTGCGTCGATGCCCATGACCTCGCCGGCGACGTAGATCTCGCCGTCGTACATCGAGTCGCCCAGGTGCGGGCCGGCGCTGCCGAGGATCAGCTGGCGCCCGCGCTGCATCATGAAGCCGGTATTGGCCCCGACGTCGCCGGTGATGATGATCGAGCCGCCCTTCTGGTCGATTCCGGTGCGGGCGCCGGCGCGGCCCTTGATGACCACGTCGCCCCCGCGCAGCGCGGCCGCGGTGAGCGAGCCGGCGTTGCCGTCCACGACGACGACGCCGGACATCATGTTCTCGCAGGCCGACCAGCCGACCCGGCCCTTGATCAGGACCTCCGGGCCGTCGATCACGCCGCAGGCGAAATAACCGAGGCTGCCGTCGAAGGTGATCCGGCAGCGCTTGAGGATTCCCACCCCGAGCGAGTGCAGGCCGCCCGGGTTGAGGATGGTCACGTCGTCGATGCCCTGCTCGTAGATGAGCGAGCGCAGCTCGAGGTTTACCTTGCGGGTCGTCAGGTCGGCGGCGTCGAAGGTTGCCTTGCCGTCCTCGATGACCGAGACGCCGGGGACGGTCTCGTCGGGCTCGACGAGACCGCGGGCGTCATACGTGATCT
>JALRFZ010000206.1 GCA_023253615.1 Verrucomicrobiales bacterium
TTCCTGCGGGCGCTCGACGCGGCCACCGTCGCCCGATTCGAGCATCCCTGGTTGCTCTATCTGTGGCCCGTCGCGGGCCTGTTGATGGGCCTGGCCTATCATCGCTGGGGCGCCTCGGCCGAGGCGGGTAACAACCTCATCTTCGATCAGATCCACGACGCGGGCGCGGGCGTGCCGGGACGCATTGCCCCGATGATCCTCCTCGCGACCGTCTTGACCCATCTCTGCGGCGGCTCGGCGGGACGCGAAGGCACGGCCGTGCAGATGGGCGGCAGCATCGCGGGCGCGTTCGGACGGCTTTTCCGGCCCGATCCCGCCCGCATGCGTCTGCTGTTGATGGCCGGTGTGGCGGCGGGATTTGGCGCGGTCTTCGGCACCCCGCTCGCCGGGGCCGTCTTCGCACTCGAGGTGGTCGTGATCGGGCGGATGCGTTGGGGCGCGCTCCTTCCTTGTCTCGTTGCCGGTTTCATCGCCGACCGGACTTGCCTGGCCTGGGGCGCGCACCATATGGAATACGCCATCACTTCCCCGGCCACCGGGGCCGGATCTCCCGATTGGCTCCTGCTCGCGAAAGTCGTCGTCATCGGTGCCGCGGCCGGACTCGCGAGCGCGCTGTTTTCCGAGACGACGCACCTCCTCCAGGCGGGGTGGAAACGATGGATCCCGCGGGCGCCCTTGCGTCCCTTCTTTGGAGGGATCGTGGTGATCGCCCTGGTGGGAATCGCCGGCACGCGCGAATATCTCGGCCTGGGAGTGTCGTCGGCCGATCAGGAGGATCTCACCATCGCGGGATTTTTCATCGCGCCGTCGGGAGAGCCCTTCGCCTGGGCGTGGAAGATCCTCTTCACGGCGGTGACCCTGA
The DNA here is from genome assembly GCA_023253615.1 of Verrucomicrobiales bacterium. GTDB lineage: Bacteria > Verrucomicrobiota > Verrucomicrobiia > Verrucomicrobiales > DEV007 > Arctic95D-9. The sequence goes on from JALRFZ010000206.1 coordinate 863, forward strand.
GCGCCGGATTCAAAGGCGGCGAGGTGACTCCGCTCTTTTTCATCGGTGCGGCGCTCGGCAATGCCCTCGCGGTGTGGCTCGGTGCGCCCGTGGATCTGTGCGCCGCGCTTGGTTTCGTCGCGATCTTTGCAGGAGCGACCCACACGCCGATCGCCTCCACCATTCTGGGCATCGAGTTGTTCGGGTTGGAGCACGGAGGCTACCTCGCCGTGGCTTGTCTCACCGCCTTTTTTTGCAGCGGCCATTCGGGGATCTATCTTTCCCAACGCCTCGGAAAGGCGAAATTACCTGGGGCGAACATCCCGCCCGGAACGACCTTGCGTCAGATCCGTGGAGAGCGGCTGGAGATGTTTCGTCGTCGATTCGCGGCGCTTTTCCGGAAGGGGCCGAAGCCGTCGCGGCCTGAAGAGGATTCCGGGGAATGAAGGGGCGATGGAGGTTGGGACGGCGAGGGCGGACCAATTTCCAAACAAATCGGTTGCAGGCCCCCGGTTCTCAGCGACTGTAACCTCCCGGTTGCACCAACGAATTTTAATCGCGGGATGGAGCAGTCTGGTAGCTCGTCAGGCTCATAACCTGAAGGCCGTAGGTTCAAATCCTACTCCCGCAACTTCTTTGAAAACCCCGGAGTCCTAGTGGCTCCGGGGTTTTTTGCATCCGGTCCTTGACTTCGAAAAAATCGCATCAGGTGGCGAAAAAGAGGATTGCCGGGACGGGTTGTTTAAGATAGATGAACTTCCATGTACCGTAGAACCGCTCTTCTTCTTCTGCCGCTTTTCTTCACCGCTTGCGAAACGACGGAGACGACGACGCCGCAACACCTGCGGTCGAGCCGGGGTTTCCAGAGCGAGAGCGCCGCCCTCGGCAACAAGGCGCTGGTGAAACAGAGCGATCCCAAATCCCTCGAAAAATACCGCAAGGTGATCCTCGAGGACGTGAAGGTGGCGCAGCCGAAAGGTTCTCCCGAGGTGCGGCGCGCCAACCGCCAGGAGAGCGAGGAGCTCGCGGAGCGCTTCGAGGAGATCCTCCGCGAGGAGCTGCGTCCGCACTATCAAATCACCAACCGCCGCGGCCGCGACACGCTCGCGGTGCGCGCGACCCTGACCGATCTCCAACCGAGCCGGCCCGCGGTCTTCGTTTTCAACTACCTGCCTTACGCGGCGGCCTTGACGACGGGCGTGTCGCTGGCGACGGGCAAGACTCCCGGCGCGGGCAGCACGACGGTGGAGGCCGAAGTGGTCGATTCGATGAGCCGCCGCCAGGTCTATGCGATCGTCGATCAATTCAAGGGCAGCAAATTCCAGCCGCACGGTCTCGAGCGATGGGGCCAGACGGAGGCGGCGATGCGCGCCTGGAGCCGCAAGATCCGCGCCGGGATCCAGGGATCGTCGGTCCGTCCCTCGGCTCCGGCGTCCCGCACGACGACCCGCACGACGAGTTCCACCAAAACGGCCCCGGCCAACACCGCCGCGAAAAAGAAGGAAGGCGAGGGCAGCAAGGTGGGCGCGTTTTTCCGGGCGCATCGTTCGGAGTGATTCCGGGCCCTGCGGCGGACGCTCTCCACGTGCCCGGATCCCTTGCCGGGACCACGAGTTGTCATTGGACACCGGGCTCCTTTTCGTGAAAATTACGAAAAGAATCACAAACTATGGCAACATCCGGAGAAGACAGTGCGTTCCCCAACTTGATGCAGACTCCGGGCTCGGTCGCGGGCCGCGACTACACGGGGCTGACGAAGCGCGAGTATTTCGCGGTGCATCTTTTCGAAGGGGTGATCGCGCGGCTGAGCGTGAACTGCAGTTTGCAGGACAAGGCGATCTACGCGGTCGAGGCGGCCGATGCGCTGGTGAAGGCGCCCCGGGCGGGGCAGGAGTGATCCGCGATCACTCGCCCGATTGGAGCACCCAGCGCAGTTCGGAGGCGAGGCGATCCGCCGTGTAGGGTTTGGGCAGGATGCCGGCGAAGCCGTGCTCGAGCGCGGCGTTGCGGGCGTTCTGTTCGAGGTAGCCGCTGCTGACGATGACCTTGGCGGCGCCGTCGATCTGCTTGATCGCGAGGGTGGCTTCGAGTCCGGAGATCCCGCCGGGGAGGGCGAGGTCCATGACGACGGCGGAGTAGGCGCGGCCTTCGTGGGCGGCACGGCGGTAGAGCTCGACGGCTTCCTCGCCGCTGGAAGCGGCGTCGGCTTCGAGACCGAGTTTCCGGATAGTGGGGGAGGCGAACAACTGCATGGCCTGCTCGTCATCGTTGGCGGCGTAGGAGCCTTCCTCCGGCGAAACCACGCCGCCCGAGATGTCGGCGATCCTAGGGCGCTGGCGCGATGGGAGGGGAGACGTGGTGGAAAATCGAGGGAACC